>JAGDMJ010000022.1 GCA_017860555.1 Bacteroidota bacterium | reverse complement strand
AGAGGATGTCTATCTCAGCGGCCGAAGCATGTTGTCCGCCGCTGCGCTGGCCGTCGCGGAGACGAGCATTCCGCTGGAAGACGTTTCCCGTCGGGGCCTCAGCCGGAATCTCCTCGTTCGGGAGCCAATGGGGGTCGTTGCGGCGATCATCCCGTGGAATTTCCCGTTGAAGATGGCGGTCTGGAAACTTGGCCCCGCCCTCGCGGCAGGAAACACGGTCGTCCTCAAACCATCGGAAGAAACTCCCGCGACGGCAATGGAGCTGGCCCAGATCATTCGGGAGATCGGCCTTCCAAATGGCGTGGTCAACATCGTGACCGGATACGGGCCTGAGGTGGGGGCAGAATTGACCAAGAGCGCACTGGTCGACAAGATCTCTTTTACCGGCTCGACCGCAGTGGGCCAGGAAATCATGCGCACCGCCGCCTCCACGTTGAAGAGTGTGACGCTTGAGTGCGGCGGAAAATCAGCGAACATCGTCCTCGACGATGCGGACTTCTCCGTCGCGGTCGATGGAGCATTGTACGCGATCTTCTATCATCAGGGGCAATGTTGCGAGGCGGGCACCCGGCTCTTTCTCCCCGAATCCCGGGCAGAGGAGTTTCTGGATGCCCTGGTGGCAAAGACGCGGCGGTTGAAGCTCGGTGATCCAATGAATCCGGCGACCGACTTCGGCCCGCTGATCTCCCACCGGCAACAGGAGCGGGTCCTAGGGTACATTGACGCCGGCAGGCATCAAGGCGCGCGACTCCTGACGGGAGGAGGTATTCCGGACGATCCCGAATGCCGCTCGGGGTTCTTCCTCGAACCCACGATCTTCGATCGAGTGGACAACCGCTCGATCATCGCCCAGGAGGAGATCTTCGGTCCGGTCCTTTCGGTCATCCGGTACAACGATGTGGCCGAGGCGATCAGGATGGCAAACGATTCCATGTATGGACTGGCGGGCGGCGTCTGGTCCGCCGACCCGGAAAAGGCACTGTCGGTGGCATCAAGTCTGAAGGCTGGCACTGTCTGGATCAATGAATGGCATCTTCTGAATGATCGGGCACCGTTCGGAGGATACAAACAGAGCGGAATCGGACGGGAATTCGGTGTTGAAGGGCTCATGGAATACACTGAGACAAAGCATATCCATATTGATGAAGCAGGCGTGCGGGAGAAGAAAACCTGGTACGACACAGTAGTGCCTCGAACGTAACCCATATCAATCACTAACCTCATAGGTCCCACCATGAACGCCAGTGTGAAGATTTACGGTCTGCTTGGCCGCGTCTCCGGCATACTGCTCCTTGGCCTCTTCTTGATAGGCTGCGGAGGAGAAAAGAAAACGCCGCCCGTCCCAGTCGGTCAGATGCAAGAGTACCGCGATCCGGGATACGGGTTCCATATTTCCTATCCCCAGGGATGGCTGACAAGTGCGGAAGTCGGGCATGCGCAGTTCTTCAACCAGCCCGACGTGGACAAGAAGTTCCTCGATCCCACGGGAGCCTATCCGAACGGCGTCATAATCGAAGTCAGCGTCATCAAGACCGAGACGGCGGCGCAGGATCGCAAACAACGGGTCGATGAAATGGTGCGCAACAACTTCGTGGTGGGAAAGGAAGAGGGCGCCAACGTGGCCGGCATGCAGGCCTACCGTCAGCCCTATTCGGCAAATTGGGGATCGGGAATCAAGGAAGCCGGCGAACACATCTATATCCAGACAGACACGCTGCTGTATGATATTCGCATGGCAGGTTTCAGCGACCTGTCTGATGCCTACAAGGATGTTTTCACGGCATCGCTCAATTCCTTCCAGCTTCCCAGAGCTGCCACCCCGGGACGGGATGAGACGCTCCCATCGGAAGAATTCACATCTGGCGACAACAGATACTTCGGCTTCCAGTATCCTGCCAACTTCGAGTTCGCCTCTTCTGACAAAGGGTCCTACGAATTCGTCCAACAGCTCAGGGGCGCCAACAAGTCCACCTCCATCCGGTTCGACATCTTTGACGCAAAGGGACTGACCCTGGAAAAGGTGTTTGACCAGAACAAAGGGAAATACAAGGCAACATCAAGCGGCAAAGCTACTGTCAGCGGCGAACCGGCCCAGTGGCTCCAGTACAGCGCGACGAAAGATGTGGACCGCCGTTTCTATTTCGTCGTCCACAACGGAAAGGTCCTGCGGATCACGAATGACTGGGTGAAGGCACAGAAGGACGACTACCTTGCCGCATATGAGAAGGTCCTGAGCTCCATAAAGTTCAAATAAGGAGGCTCTTCCGATGGATGCAAAACTCGTCACCACGGCCTTCACGCTTGACGGATACCGCATTGTCAGGAACCTGGGCGTTGTCAGGGGCATCACAGTCCGGTCCCGCTCGATTGTCGGCACCATCGGGGCGGGATTCCAGACGATCTTCGGCGGCAACATTTCGCTCCTGCAGGAGCTCTGCGAGAAGACCCGCCTGGAGGCATTTACAATCATGGTGCGGCATGCCGACGAAGTGGGCGCAAACGCCGTCATCGGCATGCGCTACGACGCCAATGATGTGATGTCCGGCGTCACTGAAGTCCTCGCCTACGGCACCGCTGTCGTCGTAGAAAAGATCTAACTTACCGTTCGAACTGTTCTCTCACATACAAAGGAAACGATCATGAAGCTGGCCGCCTGCTCCATTCTGGTATTGCTCCTGAGTGTGACCCTCGTTCCCGCCGTCTTTGCACAGGGAGGGACCGTCTTGAGTCCCCGGGATTCAGTCTCCCTCACCCTGGACACGAATGCCATATCCGTCAACTACGGGCGCCCGTCGATGCGCGGCCGCACGATCATGGGAGAACTGGTCCCCTGGGGAAAAGTCTGGCGAACCGGCGCCAACCAGGCAACCACCCTACGGACGAAGTTCGACATGACCTTTGGCGGTGTGCCGGTAACGAGAGGGACCTATACGCTCTTTACCATCCCGGCTGCGAACGAATGGACGGTCATCGTCAACAAACAGACCGGTCAGTGGGGCACCAACTACGACGAGCGGCAGGACCTGGCGCGATTCAAGGCGAAGGTGGAAACGTTGGATGCACCGGTGGATACCTTCACCATCGCCCTGCGGCAAACGGGCCCGGGAGCCGGAGAGATGATCCTGTCCTGGGAAAAGACCCGGGTGATGGTTCCATTCGAGAAAAACACCGGAATCCGGCCCCTCAGTCCTCCGGATTCAGCGCAAACCTCTCTCGGGGGCAAGAGCGTGAAGATCAAGTACAGCAAGCCGTATATGCGAGGGAGGGAGATCTGGGGCGTCGTGGTCCCATGGGATTCCGTGTGGCGCACCGGAGCAAACAACGCCACGTCGCTCCAGACGGAAATTGGCCTTACCCTCGGACAACAGAGCATCCCCGCCGGGTCCTATGAGTTGCGTTCTCTCCCGAAGGAGAACTCATTCACGCTCATCATCAGCCGGAGATGGGAGGGCGAGGGACCGATCCCCGAGTCGGAGATCGTGGCACGGGTGCCGATGCAGATGGAAAAGTCGGACAAGCCTGTTGACCCGTTCATGATCTGGTTCGACCCGGTCCCTGCCGGTGGAGCGCAGCTGAAACTTGGGTGGGCAGGGAGGGTGTTCAGCGTCCCTGTGACCGCAAAGTAGATTCCGAAAAACATTCACGCGCAGGTCAGAGCCGGCGCGGCTACCATTCCCGGGGGAATGAGCCGCGCCGGCAGGCTTTTCAGTTGATCAACGAACACTCACAGAGATTTCCTATGGATATTCAGGGCAAAACTGTACTCGTCTTAGGCGGTTGGGGGCTCGTCGGGTCTGCCATCTGCCGGAAGTTCATGGGGGAAAAACCCAAACGGATCATCATCACATCACTGAATAAAAGCGAAGCTCTTGAGGCGGTCGAAGCACTCCGGAGGGATTTTCCCAAAGTGGGAAAGGATTTTTTTCTCCCCTGGTGGGGCAATATCTTCGTCCGGGAAGAACTGAAAGATATTCCCCGCGAGGAGATCATCGGTAACGAGAAGTACCGCACCATGATCATCGAAGACATCGTCGATGAACTCACCAGGCCCGTCCTGAAGCGGTCCAGCCTGAACCGCCTTCTCATGAAATACCGGCCGGGAGTGGTTGTCGATTGCGTGAACTCCGCGACCGGTATCGCGTATCAGGACATTTTCCAGGTGTCCCGCGAGCTCATCAAACATATTCAGAAGGCCCGCGCGTCCAGGGAGTCGAATGCGCCTCCGGACTCCGAACTGCTCGACGTCGCGGAACGGCTTCTCTGCACCCTGTACATTCCACAGCTCATCAGGCATGTGCAAATCATGTACCGGTCCATGCAGGAGGCAGGGACGATCATTTACGTGAAGATCGGCACAAGCGGCACTGGAGGCATGGGGTTGAACATCCCCTATACGCACAGCGAAGAAAAGCCGTCGAGCGTGCTGCTCTCAAAATCGGCCGTGGCCGGCGCACACACACTGCTCCTTTTCCTGATGGGACGCACACCAGACGCACCCATTACCAAGGAAATCAAGCCTACGGCGGCCATCGCCTGGAAGCGGATCGCCTTCGGAGAGATCAGGAAACGCGGCAAGCCTGTGCCGCTCGTCGACTGCCCCATTGAAACCCCGGTAGAACTCAAGGCGTCGCTCAGGCTCCGGATGAATGAGACCGCACAACCCACTGGCAAGACTCTCCGTTCGGTTTTCATCGATACCGGCGAAAACGGCTTCTTCTCCCGTGGAGAGTTTGAGGCGATATCTACACCGGGACAGATGGAGTTCGTCACCCCTGAAGAGATTGCGGAGAATGCCGTTTTCGAGATCAAGGCCGGGAATACCGGTCACGATATCATCAACGCCCTGGACAATGCCACCCTGTCTCCTACCTATCGCGCCGGGTTTCTCTTCAACAGCGCCATGAGCACAATGAAGAGCCTGGAGAAGCAACACGGCGTTGACTCCGTGGCGTTCGAGATGCTTGGCCCGCCACGCCTCTCCAAACTGCTCTACGAGGCGTATCTTTTCAAGCTGTGCTTCGGGGACATCCGTTCCGTCACCACCACCTCCCCGCACGAGTTGAGCCGGAGACTTTACGAACTCCTGCAAAATGATCCGGACCTCCGCTCGCAGATCATTTCCATCGGGATCCCTATTCTTCTCCCCGACGGGAAGTCCCTTCTCCGCGCCGGGACCATCAAGATCCCACCCTACCGTGGCGAGGACGAACTCCCGATCTCACCTGAAAGCATCAGTCAGTGGGCTCACGACGGATGGGTGGATCTGAGGGAATCAAACATGAAGGTGTGGCGAAACCGGTTCAAGGAGATCGTGCGCATGGTAGAAATCCTGCCCGAAGAAGAAACAAGCTCGCGCACGATGCACAACAGGGACTACTGGGAGAATCTCTCGCAGATTGACCCGGGGAAGATCTGTGGGTGGATCTTCACGTACGAGGAAAAAGGAAAGCGGATGAAAGCATGAACACAGATAAACACAGATATTGAAGTGCGATGAACTCGGACATTGAGGCGCGGGATTCGGTCAAACACCGATGTCCATCGGCGAACCATTCCTTCTATCGGTGTTCATCTGTGGTTTCCTCTTCGATCTCAAATTCCGTCTCCGAAGGACGGATGGAATCATAGAGCCGGCGTAACGCGCGATAGGCATCCTGGCTTCCACGCATTGCGCCGGCCCGATACCATCGCGCAGCTTCCCCCGCCTTTTTGGGCACTCCGATCCCCTGTTCGTAACAGTAGCCGAGCCCCACCTGAGCAAGGACTGACCCTTCCGGAACAGCACGGTAAAGGAGCGAAATCGCGGCGCTGTCATTCCGCGCGTCTTCATCCTCCCGCAATGATGTCACAGCAAGCCGCACCTCTGCATCACGGCTCCCGTTCCGGGCCGCCTGTCGCCAGAGGGCAATGGCTTGTTCTCTATCCTGGTCAACCCATTTCCCCCCGTAATACCAGAGCCCCATTTCAATCAACGCAGGACCAAACTCCTGGTCCGCCGACTTCTTTAACATCTGGACCGCTTGAGATTGAGTGATGGCGGCATCGAAGCCGAGTGCTGCAAGTGCGGCCCAGACATAATCTGCCACGGCATCTCCTCGCAGAGATCGCCCCTTCAAGTGCGAATGGAAGCTCATCTGCTCCAGGAGGGCCAGCAACATCGGAGGGGCCTTCGGGCCATCGAGGCGGATCGCCCGGACGAAGTACGCAGCCGCCGCGATGGAATCTTTGGTCATCTCGAGCCCGCTCTCCGAACAGCGGCCAAGTATCGTGAGCGCTTCGGGACTCCCCGCATCGGCAGCGCGGATAAGCTTCTTCACGGTCACCGAATCGACGCTCAGCGCGCTATCCAGCCCTCCCGAGAGTCCGAGCGCAAGCCGCGTGTCGTCGCTGGCTCCCTTGATGAGCTCCCCGAGCGATTTGCCGGTCGATTTTGCCGAGTCACCAGGGAAATCAAGCAGAACGGGCATTGTGGACGAAGGGAGGAAGGCTGACGTGATCTTTGCAGAGGCAGCAGTGGCAGCCGTCCTGGCAGCTTCTTCTTCGGCCTTCTTCTCCGCGAAATCGGGCAAAGCATCCTTTGCCGGCTTGAATCCCGCATCTGCCGCCTTCTTCATCCAGCGGTAGGCTTTGGTCCAGTCACGAGGAACGACGAGGTCTTCCGTGTGGATTACAGCGATAAAATAGTCGGCTTCCGGCATATCGTGTGCCGAGGCCTCGAGAAGATAACGGTACGAGAGGAACGGATCCCATGGCATACCCCAGCCGTGAAACGCCAGAATCGCCACATCAAACTTCGCCGTGATCATCCCCTGGTCCGCCGCCTTCTGCATCCAGTGTGCCGCCTTCACGGTATCCCTCTCCACCCCCTTGCCGTAGAGGTACCGCACTGCCAGCTCTTGTTGCGACTTCGCATCCCCGGCGTTGGCTTTCCTCGCTGCCAGGAAAGCAAACCAGATCTGCCGCAGGGCGTCCGATTCCTGTACCGGCGGGGCCTCGGGCGGTGGACGGTAACTGCGAAAGACAGGACTGTCGTTGTTTTTCTTCTTCTCCTCCTGCGCGTTCAAGGACAAACCAGAGAGAGAAAGAAGGAGAAACGATAGGCCGAGAAGTATGGAGTTGTGAAGAGGACGAGACATTAAGTGAAGATACGGGAAAGAGGGGGAAAAGTAAATGAGCAGGTGCAGAAGTGCAGCGAGCGCAATGAACTCGAAGGGACAAATGCACAGAACTTCATTCTGTGACCATTGCGCCCCGTAAGGGTGTTCCCTGATGTCACTCGAACCTGAGCGCTTCGATCGGATCCAGGTTCGCCGCCTTCCAGGCCGGATAAACCCCGAAGATCAGTCCCACCACAGAACAGACACCAATCCCGATGGCGACCCAGTCCCATGGAATGATGGCGGGCACCTCCAGGAGGACCCCGACCATGTTGCCCCCCAGCACACCGAAGACGATCCCGATGATGCCGCCGATCTCGCAGAGGATCACCGCCTCGATCATGAACTGATACAGAATGTCCCGCTTCTGCGCCCCCACCGACTTGCGGATGCCGATCTCCCGGGTCCGTTCGGTCACCGAGACCAGCATAATGTTCATGATCCCCACTCCTGCCGCCAGAAGCGAGATCGAGCTGACAAGCAACACACCGACGCGGAGGTAGAGCGTAAAATCGTTGAACTGCTTGACGACGGAGTCATTCGAGAAGTACGCGAAATCGTCCGGTTCCCCGGGAGCCACTTTCCTGACGGCACGCAGGATGGCGCGAGACTGCTCTATGGCATCCTCCACCACCTCCTTGTTGAGCGCCTTGACCATGATGTGCATGCTCTTCTCGGCCTTGCCGTACTTCTGAAAGTACGTGAAGATGGGAATCACGATGAAGTTGTCCTGGTTCCCGCCCAGCGATCCCCCCTTCTTTTCAAATACGCCGATCACCTGATAGAGCGAGCCGTCCACACGAATGGTCTCTCCGACCGGGTTGATGTTTGGGGGAAACAGTTTCTCAGCGACGGCAATCCCCAGGATGGCGACAGGCCTGGCCATGTCCAGATCCTGTTGCGACAACCCCCGCCCGTTCGCCACCGTCCAGTCGTTCGTCAGCAAGCCTTCAAGGTTCTCCCCTGCCACCGACACGCTGGGATTCGTCTTCTGTCCCTTCCAGAAGACTGTCCTGCCGAATTCCCAGCTTTCAATCCCCACCGCAAGGGCAAGCGTGGCCCTGTCGCGAACCGCGAGGGCCTGTTCGTAGGTGATGTCTTTACGATTCCTCATCCGGCGTCGATCCTCGGGCGAGGAGTCGAAATCACCTCGGAATTTCTGGATCTGGAAGGTGTTTGCCCCAAGCTGCATGATCCCTTCTTCGATGCTGTTGCGCAGCACACCCACCGCCGTCATCACCGAAATGATGGAGAAGACCCCCACCACGACGCCGAGCAGCGTCAGGATCGAGCGCAGCTTGCTCGCGCGGATGGCCGAGAGCGCCATCAGCAGGCTTTCCTTGAGGTTCGACCATTCGAGCACGATTTTCCCCATGATGCTTTCCCCTTCCCCGTTCCTATTCGAACCGCAGGGCTTCGATCGGGTCCAGGTTCGCCGCCTTCCATGCCGGATATACCCCGAAGACCAGGCCTACCACCGAGCAGACCGCAATGCCGATGACCACCCAGTCCCATGGAATGATGGCGGGGACCTCCAACAAGACCCCGACCATGTTTCCGCCCAGAATGCCGAGCACAATCCCGATCACTCCGCCGATCTCGCAAAGGATCACCGCCTCGATCATGAATTGATAGAGAATGTCCCGCTTCTGCGCTCCCACCGACTTGCGGATGCCGATCTCCCGCGTCCGTTCGGTCACCGAGACCAGCATGATGTTCATGATCCCCACTCCTGCCGCCAGAAGCGAGATCGAGCTGACCACCAGCACGCCCAGCCGCAGGTAGAACGTGAACTCGTTGAATTCATTAACGAGCGAATCATTGGAAAAATACCCGAAGTCATCGTCGGCCCCGGGCGGCACCTTGCGGGCAACGCGCAGGATGGCGCGGGACTGTTCGATGGCATCCTCCAGCAGGTCCCTGTTGAGCGCTTTGACCATGATCTGGACGCTGCGGTCAGCTTTCCCGTATTTCTGGAAGAAGGTGGTAAGAGGAATCGCGACGAAATTGTCCTGGTTCCCTCCCAGCGACCCTCCCTTCTTCTGAAAGACGCCGATGACCTGGTACAGAGAGCCTTCGACCCGGACAGTCTCTCCTACCGGGTTGATGTGAGGCGGGAACAGCTTCTCGGCGACGGGTTTGCCGAGGATCGCTACCTCCCGCGCCAGGTCCATGTCCTGCGGCACGAACGAGCGCCCCGTCTCGACGGTGAAGTCGTTCGTGATGATCCCTTCCAGGTTTTCTCCCAGCACGCCCACATTCGGATTGGTCTTCTGGCCATTTCCAAACACGACCCGGCCGCCGCGCCACACCTCGATGCCCACCGCTTCGGCAAGGGTCGCTTTTTCCTTGACCTGCAATGCCTGTTCGTAGGTGATGTCCTTCCGGTTCCGGTATTTGCGGCGGGTCTCGTGGTTGTCTCCAATGGAGACCGGGAATTTCTGAATCTGGAACGTATTGGCGCCGAGCTGCGTGATCCCTTCTTCAATGCTGTTGCGAAGGACGCCCACGGCCGTCATCACGGCGATGATCGAGAACACGCCGACGACCACACCCAACAGCGTCAGGACCGAGCGCAGCTTGCTGGTGCGGATCGCGGCCAGCGCCATCAACAGGCTTTCCCGAAAATTGGACCATTCGAGGGTCAGTTTACTCATAGCGCAGTGCTTCCACCGGGTTCATTCGGGCGGCGCGATAGGCGGGCAGGAATCCTGAGATGACGCCGACCAGCAACGAGATCGCGATCGAAATGAAGATCACCGACAATGGCATGGCCGTGGGGAGAAACTGATCGACGACGAGGCTGAGCGGGAACGCAATTGCGAGGCCGATCAATCCCCCGATGAGACAGATGGCCGCCGCTTCTGAGAGGAATTGCATGAGAATCGTCCGGCGCTTCGCCCCGATCGCTTTCCGGATGCCGATCTCCTTGGTCCGCTCGGTGACGGAGACGAACATAATGTTCATGATCCCGATGCCCCCGACGAAGAGCGAGAGCCCGGTGATAAACAACCCGATCGTGGCGATGGTCAGGCTGATGGGCCCGAACGTTTCCGTGAGGATTTCCTGCTGGTTGATGTTGAAATCGTTCGGCTTTCCCGGCGTCAGGCCACGCAGCTGACGCATGATCCCCTCAAGTTCGATCTTGGCCTCTTCCATTTGCGAAAGGTCGGCGACCCGCACCTGGATGCTCACATCGCGGCGCCCGCCGAAGTGGCTCTGGAAGGAGAAGAGCGGCACGAAGACACGTGTGTCCGTCGTGAACGTGCCAAAGAGCCCCCCCTGCTTCTCGAAGATTCCTACGACCGTATAGGGAAAACCCCCGACCCGGATGGTCTTTCCGATCGGGTCCTCGGTCGGGAAGAGGTTTTCGCCGATGGTCGCACCGATGGCGCACACCGGGCGCCCCCCTGCGGACTCTTCGGCCGTGAAGAACCGGCCGTCGGCCAAGGCGCTCCCGGAGGTCAGGAGATAATCCTGCGTGGTGCCGCTCACGAAGGCGTCCTCGGTCGCGTTGTTGCCAAAAGTCACGCGCCGCCGCGTGCCCACGACCGGCGCCACGGCGTTGGACAGGGTCACCTGGCGTTCAATGCGAGCCGCATACTTGACCTCAAGCTGGCGGCGGTTTCTGAATGAGGACCAGTCCTCATTCGACACCCACGGAAATCTCTGAACGTACAACACATCCGTGCCGAAGGCGGCCGCACTCTCGTCGAAAGCCCTGTTGATCCCTTCGATCGCCGTGGACATGAGCGTCACGGAGACGATGCCGATCACGATGCCGAGCGTCGTGAGGACCGACCGCATCTTGTTCGACCGGATCGCCCTGAAAGAGATGATCAGTCCCTCTTTCAGCTCATTCAGGAAATTCATAGTCTCTCCGTCAGGATACCTTTGCCACGTCGTAGGACTTGCGTTTCACCACTGGTTCGTCGCTCTCGATATGGCCGTCTCGGAGCCGAATGGTGCGATGGGCGTGCTCGGCAATATCCGCCTCGTGCGTGACCAGAATGATGGTGTTGCCCTGCCGGTGCAGAGCCTCGAAGAGCATCATGATCTCCTCGCCGGTCTTGCTGTCGAGGTTCCCGGTCGGCTCATCGGCAAGAATGATGGATGGACGGGTAACCAGGGCGCGGGCCACAGCGACGCGCTGGCGCTGGCCTCCCGACAACTCGTTGGGCTTATGGTGCGCCCGGTCTCCCAGCTGGACATGCTCCAGCGTCTCTCGGGCGCGCTGCTTCCGCTCCGCTGAGGGGACGCCCGCATAGATCAGCGGAAGCTCGACGTTATGGAGGGAATCGGATCGCGCGAGCAGGTTAAATGTCTGAAACACGAACCCGATCTCCTTGTTCCGGATCCTTGCCAGCGCATTGTCGTCCATCTCGCTGACATTGACGCCGTTGAACAAGTACAGCCCGGAGGTCGGCGTGTCCAGGCAGCCGATGATGTTCATCAGCGTGGACTTGCCCGACCCGGAAGGACCCATGATGGCGACGTATTCGTTGCGTCCAATATTGAGAGAAACACTTCGGAGCGCGAGCACTTCTTCCGCACCGCCCATGTCGTAGGTCTTCACTATGTTTTTCAGTTCGATGACATTCATGCGTTCGGTCCCTTTGGTCAGATCAGATTCTGCATTTACATTGGCTTTGCACCCGGTTTCTTCGCTTCTTCAATGCGCACTTTCATTCCGTCTTCGAGTTCACGATTGATCGCCTTATAGCTCCCAGACACAACCTGCAGACTGTCGCCCACACCTTCCGTGATCTCCACGTACTGGTCACTGCTGATGCCCCGCTTCACGGGAATCGCCTTCGCGACGCCATTATCAACCGCGAACACAATCTCTTTCGCCTTGTTCTCCGTCCTCGGTTTGTTTCCGGCAACGGCCATCGCGGATCCCTGTTGCCCCTCCCCCTCTTTCATCTCCATCTTCGGGGCCCGCGTCGTGACGCTCTGAATCGGCACGGTCAACACGTTCTGCTTGGTCTCGGTCTCAATGTCCGCCGTCATGGACATCCCGGGCCGGAGCGTGAGGCCCATGTCGACGATGCGCATCCGAACCTCGAAATTCGTCACCTCTTCCTGGGTCCCGAGGCCCTTGGATTTCGCCGTGTTGGCGATCTCGTAGACAATCGCATTCACTTTTTTGTCAGGGAACGCATCCACGGTAATCCGGGCGGTATCGCCCACAGAGACCAGGATCACGTCGTTCTCGCTGACGTCCACCCGCGCTTCCATCCGGCTGAGGTCCGCAATGGTCATCACGTCCGTTCCCTGGAACTGCTGCGTTCCCAGAACGCGCTCGCCGAGCTCGGAATTCAGCTGGCTCACCGTCCCTTCCATCGGCGAGAACACCGTGGTCTTGCGCAGGTTCTCTTCCGACTGCTGGAGCGATGCCTGCGCCTGCTCGAAGGATGCCTTCGAAGATTCGTAGGCGGCACGGGCTTGATCGTATTCCGACTCCGACACAAGACCTTTCTTTTGCAGGGTCTCGATCCGGCGGAATTCGGGCTCGGTCCTGCTCAGCCCCGCCTTGGCCTGCAGCAGCCCCGCTGCAAACTGGTTTCGCTGCGCCACGTACACGTCGGGCTTTATCTTCATTAACAGGTCCCCTTTCTTCACCTTCTGCCCCTCCTTCACGGGGAGTTCAACGATCTCCCCGCTGACCTCGGGTGAGATCTTCACCTGAACTTCGGGCTGGATCTTGCCTGTCGCGGTCACGACCTGAGTGATCGTCCGTGCCGCAACCTTTTCCGTCTGAACCGTGACGATCGGTTCCTTCTTGCTGCCCATGAAAACGACCAGGGCGAGCACGATCAAGACGGCTCCCAGAATGGAGAAGATGATAATCTTCTTCTTCCGCGACTTCTTTCCGTTGTTGGCCATAGCTGTACCGATCTTTTTTTGTTCAACACGCGTGAAAAACCTAATAACTCTTCTCGCCGAGCGCATACTCCACGTTGCGTTTCGACGTGATATAGTTGTACGAGGCATTGACCTTGTTGGCCTGCGCATTAACAAGGTTGGCATTGGCAACCATCAGATCGAGCAGGGTGCCGGCGCCCAGATTGTAGCGTTCCTCGGCAATTTTCCGGTCCTCGGTCGCAGATACTAACCCCTTCTGTGTCACATCATACTGTTTGCGGGCCGCGTCAAGATCCAGCAGCGCTTTCTTCACTTCCACGTTGATGTTCCGCTCCGCCTGCACGAGGGAGATTTCGGCGTTCCGCTGTGTCGCCTGTGCCGACTGCAACTGCTCGTTGGTCCGGAACGAGTCGAAGAGATTCCACCGAAGTTGGAGCCCCCAGTTCAGATTTCGGTATCTCGTAACGGTCTCCAGTTGAGGGCTTGCCACCCCGTAACCCGCGAAAGCAGAGATTGAAGGGAAGTACCCGCTACGGGCAACACGAATCCCCGCCTGCGATGCATTCAGCTGCTCGGTAGCGCTGAGATAGTCCGGGCGGGCAGCAATAGCACGCTGGTTCAGATCGGCAATGTTCTTGTACCGCGCAATGGTTGAATCCATCTCCTCCTTGGAAACCTCCGAAGAGATGGTTGTGTCCGCGACAACATAGTTCTCGTAGACATCAAGTCCGATCAGTGAAAGCAGGTCCGCTTTTGCCTTATCATAATTGGCCTGGGCTGTGATCACATTGAGCTCGTCCACAGCGACCTGTGATTGCTGTCGGTACACATCCGCAATGGAAAGGGCACCTACCCTGTTGGACTCCGTGATGCGGTCTAGCTGTTGCCGGTCACGCCTGAGATTCTCCTCGTTCACCTTCACCAGCTGCTCGTTACGCAAGACGTTTAGATAGCCGCTCTCCACCTGGAAGACCACCGACTGCCGGGTGCGTGCCGATGTTTGTTCCGCTGCCACGGAAGTAGACGACGCCCGTGTGAACTCGCCCTCGCGTGATAACCCGTCGAAGAGCAGATAATTGGCCGAAAGACCGGCACTATACTGGCTGGCTACCGTCCGTCCGGATGTACCAGCCACCACCGGGATACCGTTGACGTACACCGGCTCGTTGCCGGGACGTTCGTTCTGCGAGCGGGTCCACCCCGCATTCGCTGAAAGGGTCGGGAGGTAACTGCCGTAGGCGGCAAGGACTCCACTCTGCGCTGCTTCAATGTTGTTCTGAGCTTGCGCGACGCTTATATTTCGTTCGAGGGCTATCTGCCTGGCCTGGTCGAGCGTGAGGGTCTTGGTTTGAGCAAGCAGGCTGGCGCTCTGTGCCAAGAGAATGGCCACTCCAAGTAACCTGATCAATCGCATGGTCGACTCCGAAGAATGAAGAAGATTGCTGAAAAGTGCGCAAAAATGCCCATTTTCGATGGAGGAATGTACTACTTAGACGTTCAAACAGGAACAAAGTTTCATTTTTCGGCTGGAAAGAAGCGATTATGAGCGAAGGATGTCATCTTTGACGGACAGCAGGTATTGCAGCGCGGCATCATGCTCGTTGGGGATCTTTCCCTCCAGGATCGCCTCCTCTATGGCCTTCTTAAGTTCGCCTACCTTTCTCCCCTCTCCAATCCCGCAAACCGCCATGATCTCTTCCCCTTTGACGGGCGGCTGCCAGTTCCTCAGCCTGTCCTTCTCTTCGACTTCAACAATCTTCTGGAGGACAAGTTCATAGTTCTTGAGATACCTGGTCACCAGTCGGGGGTTCTTGGAGGTAATGTCTGCCCGGCAGAGTTTCATCAGATCGTCCACGTCGTTCCCGGTCTCGAACACCAGCCGCCGCACGGCGGAATCCGTCACGGCCTCGTCAACGAGCACCATGGGACGAAGATGAAACCTGACGAGTTTC
>JAGDMJ010000021.1 GCA_017860555.1 Bacteroidota bacterium | reverse complement strand
TGAGGTCGATTTCCGCTTTCTTGCGCTCTGAAATATCCACGATAATACCTGTCAGGTCCATCTGCGGGGAAGAGCCATCAGGAAGTCTGCTCCCCCGCACGGAGACCCAATGCTCGCTGCCATCGGGATGTATGGCACGGAAGTCGACCAGTGTGGCTACGCCAGAACGACGTTCGCGTTCAAGATATGCACGAACTCTTTCACGGTCTCCCGCGTGTATCGAACTGTAAAAATCTTCGGGGGTCAACCTGGCGTGATGGCCAAAGCCCATGAGTTCCCGGGCCTTCTCTGTCGCCCAAAGATTCCCCGTCCCCGATTCGACTCCCCAGAATCCTATACCTGCCGAGAGGCTCGCCATGGCCACTTTGGCTTCGCTCTCATGCAGGGCTCGTTCCTTGTTTTTTCTATCGAGAACATTGGCGATCACCTGGGCGATTAATTGCACTTTGCCTACGTCGTGGGCGGTCCATTGCCGGGTTCTCCGCAAATCGCCAAAACTCATACACCCGATCACTGTGTTTTCGACACACAGTGGAACTGTGATATTTGACTTCAGCTGGTATTTATGAAAGCTCGCAAGGTCTATGCTGGCCTCCGGAGGCAGGTCGTCCACGGACGGAATACACACAGTCTCACGGCGGTTGATTTTTTCAAGTACCCATGGAAATAGCTCGCTTGCCACCAAGCGGCCTTTTATTTCAGCCCCGATCCGCGACGACATATGAGTAGCCACAAGACTGTTGTGGACGTCTGAAAACTGCCAGAGCGTGCATCGGTCAACGTCCATTTCTTTACAGATGCGCTCCTGCGCCACCACAATTTCCTTGTCCACATTGTCGAGCGACATGTTGATGAATTTCGCTGACAATTCCGCGAATATTGTCAGAAAACGGGACGAGGGATCTTGGATGCTGGTCATGGCTCAAACCATTTCAATGACTGATCCGATCTTATACCTGCATGCTGCAAGCAACGGGGTGCAGCCACGTCCGCGAATGACAGCGACACTTCGGATAGAAAACCCACAACTGCTGAAACCGAGGGTATCACAGTTTGTCCAATGAGTGTCAGGACACGAGGCTCCCTTTGGCTTAATTGTCCGTGAAACTGTCCAGCCTCAAGCCCCATCCCCGACAGAAGCGTGGCTAGAATATTCGCAGAGTATCCACCTGTGTCTACGTTGAGAATAGCCTCCCTGGTCAAGGGGGTGTCCGGTCGGCAGAGCGACTCTGGAGAGAATGCGAACGGCCGATCGCTTCATAACCGGCTCGATGCTCAAATATACCCTAAACTGAGGAGGGAATCAATAATGTGCACTGAACCCCAGAAGAGGACACTTCTCGCTTCATGGCTAGTCAAGGCTCTCCGCATCAGGAAACCAACCCAGGGCAAAGCGATGCGAATGGATTCGATGCGCCAGTAAGTGCCTCATTTGCAAAGAGTTATGGGGAGTGTAGAAGGCGGGGTCTAATTTCGTCGATGGATGTAGAGGGTCTGTAGATTCGAACCGTTAGTCGAAATATGGACTTCTTCAGGGAGGGTCAGAAGTGTAAGATAGTTGCTGGTAGTTGGCTGCTGGTGCAAAATACCAGCAGCCAACCACCAACAACCAACTACAAACTACCAGCAACCAGCAGCTAATTGCTATTTTTTAAAAGCTGCCTCTCTTCCTCCCTTCACCAATGTCTCTGCATCAATTGAGCCGAACAATTCGATCACCTTTGCCACCGCACCAGTCCACCCTGTCTGATGAGAAGCACCGAGTCCAGCCCCGTTGTCGCCATGGAAATACTCGTAGAAGAGGATGTAATCGCGCCAGTGTGGATCGTTCTGGAATTTCTCGGCTCCACCATAAACAGGGCGCCTCCCTTGTTCGTTTCTCAGGAAGATTGCGCTCAGGCGCCCGGCCAGGTCCTTGCTCACTTCAAAGAGGTTCATCCACTTGCCTGATCCGGTCGGGCATTCAATCTTGAAAGAATCACCGTAGTAGACGTAGTACTGGAGAAGCGCCCGAATCAGTACGATGTTCACCGGCATCCAGATCGGGCCCCTCCAGTTCGAGTTCCCACCGAACATGCCTGTATCAGATTCAGCCGGGAGATAACCCACCCGGAACTCCTGACCATTCACATTGAACACGTAAGGATGCTCCAGGTGATACTTCGAGATTGCACGGATGCCATAAGGACTTAGAAATTCATTCTCATCGAGCATCCTCCCAAGGATCCGGCGCAACCTCTCCTGATTGACGAGAGCGAAGATGCCACGATTTGCGGCACCAAAATGGCCCGGTCCTGTCGCGTGCATGGAGTTCACCAATCCGGGCATGCGTTTCATGCGCTCCCGGAAGAGGTCGGTTACCTTCGGCACACTCTCTCTCTGCCATTCCTCGACAACCGTCGTAGCACAAAGGGGCAGAAGTCCCACCATTGAGCGCACTTTCAGACGGATTGCCTTTCCATCGGGCAACCGCAACACGTCATAGTAGAATCCATCCTCTTCATCCCACATGCCCTCATCCCCCTGACGGTTGATCGCAGACGCGATCCAGATGAAATGCTCAACAAACTTGTACACGAGAGCCTCGTAGCTCTTGTCATGGGTCGCAAGCTCGACGCTCATCTCCATCATGTTCTGGCAGAAAAGAGACATCCAGGCGGTGCCATCTGCCTGTTCGAGATATCCGCCGGTTGGAAGCGGCGCGCTGCGGTCAAAGACCCCAATGTTGTCGAGCCCGAGGAAGCCGCCCTCGAACACGTTCTTGCCGAAACGGTCCTTTCGGTTCACCCACCAGGTGAAGTTCAACAGCAACTTGTGGAACGCCGACTTCAGAAATTCAATATCGCCTTGTCCTTTGAGCGCCTGGTCGGTGCGGTAGAGGAAAATGGTAGCCCAGGCATGGACCGGAGGATTTACATCGCTGAAGTTCCATTCATACGCCGGAAGCTGTCCGCTGGGGTGGAGGTACAAACCGCGGAGCATCAGATCCATTTGTTGCTTGGCGAAATCAGGATCAACGATGGAAAGGGGCAGGGTATGGAAGGCAAGATCCCAGGCCGCGTACCAGGGATATTCCCACTTATCCGGCATCGAGATAATATCCTCGTTGATCATGTGGAACCACTCGCGATTTCGAAACTCGCGGCTCCCGCGTTGCATAGGATGCGCACCATGCTCTTCCAGCCAACGGTTGGCATCGAAGTAGTAGTATTGCTTGCTCCAGAGCATGCCGGCGACGGCCTGACGCATCACACGAGCGGCATCCTGGGAGATCGAAGGGGGAGTCACAGACGCGTAGAACTCGTCGGCCTCTCGCACCCGTGCGGCAAGACATTCGTTAAATGCCGGCCCGAACGAAGGCGGCACGCTCCCGCTCTTTTTTACCTGTGTATGGGACTGGCTGCTGAGGCGAAGCCGCACCGTCGAGGACTTGCCCGCACCAACCGTCAGGTGGTAATGCGCAGCCGCCTTCGTGCCGACTGCCTCCGGGTTCACGGCCCCCTTTCGTCCGTGCACCACGAAGTCATTGATTCCATCTTTGACGTACGGACTGGCGTTCGGGTAATCGGGAAAGAGCCGGGCGTTGTTCGTTTCATTATCGGTAAACAGAAGCGGCACATCCCCTTCACAGGAAAGAGTATAGTTTCCAAGTGAAGGATGCTCTGCAACAAGCATCTTCGTCCCGTCTGGTCCATCCGCTTGCTTGAGCGCTGGCTTCTCTGATGGCCCTGCTACCCAGGATGCCCAATCATTCCGGAACCAGAGGGTGGGCAAGACATGCAACTCGGCCGCCTCCGGCCCCCTGTTGGCAACCGTGATCTGGATGAGCAGGTCCTCGGGAGCCGCCTTGGCATATTCAACGAAGACATCAAAGTAGCGGTCCTCATTGAAGACCCCCGTATCCAGCAGCTCGTATTCCATCTCGGTGCGCGAACGCCTGCGGTTGGTCTCCACCAGATCGCCGTACGGATAGGCCGCCTGCGGATACTTGTAGAGGTACTTCATGTAGGAATGCGTTGGCGTGCTGTCGAGATAGAAATAATACTCCTTGACGTCTTCCCCATGGTTACCTTCGCTGTTGGTCAACCCGAAGAGCCGCTCCTTCAGGATGGGGTCCTTCCCGTTCCACAGGGCCAGGGCAAAGCAGAGCAGCTGGTGCTCATCGGAGATCCCCGCCAGGCCGTCTTCCCCCCAGCGGTAGGCCCGCGAGCGGGCCTGATCGTGCGTGAAGTAGTCCCACGCATTGCCGTTCTCACTGTAGTCTTCGCGCACAGTTCCCCACTGACGCTCCGACAGATACGGCCCCCATTTCCGCCACGCAGTTCCTCCTTCTGCTTCTTCAAGGCGAGTCTTTTCGGCGCTCGACTGATGTTTTGACATTTGAAATCTCCTGTTATTCGGATTTGACGGCGTCGGTGAGGGCACCAGACGTAAGCTCCTAAATACTCCCTAGAATCCCGCCACAACCCCGAAACTGATCATTGGTTGCCATTCATCATAGGGGGAGTTATCATCCTGCAGGACGTCAAAGAGGACCTCGATGAAGAGCGCCGTCTTTGGCGAGAGCGGCTTGTAGTAGCCCGCACCCAGGTAGAGGAACGGCACCCAGATCCGCTCGGTCTCCAGATTCGCCGTCTTTGCCCCATAGTTGACATAGGCAAATTCAGCGTGCAGGTAGGCTTGCGGGATGAACCTGAAGCGTCCGAAGAGGCTCCCTCCGTAATTGTGCCAGGTCACGGACGGGTCGTAACGGTTATCGTTGATGTACTCATAGCCAAGCTTCACGCCTCCGGAAAACTTCGGGGTGAAGTTATACCCGATGAGCGGCTGCACACTCAGACGAAAATAGCTGCCAAAACTTACGCCAATCGTGCCGCCTGTGAACACTTTTCCTTCGGCAGGCGCCGCCGCGGGCTCTTCAACTACCTGGGGAGCTTTTGCCGTGGAGTCTGGCTCTTGTCCCATGGCAGGAAGAACCAGGAGAAGCGTCAAGAGCAATGATGTAACAGATCGTTTCATGTCACGGGTCCTTTCAGTATAGTAAAGTATTGTTGGGCCGAAATCGGGAAATATCACACCCTTTCCGGCAGATTGAAAACACAAACCCGCACCATTCGTTCACTTCGTATGGTGCTGGGAAAATTAATTCTTAGCGTCTTCCGGCTCACGCCGCTCTACCGGATCCTCAGGCATGACGGATTTGGCTGAAGCCCAATCGAGCCAACCTCCGGCAAAGGCACGGTAGATACCAACCACCGACTTGGAGAGCCGGGCCTGGGTCTGAGAATATGCCAGCTCGGTGTCGAACAATGCGCGTTCGGCATCCAGGACTTCCAGATAACTCGTCACCCCCTCCACGTAACGCATCCGTGCCAGCCGCTCATACGTTCGCAGGGCTTTCACCTGGTTCCATTCCGCGTCGCGTTGCTGTTCCGTTCGGGACCGTTCCGACAGTATGTTCTCCGCATCGGCAAAGGCGCGTTGGACCGTATTGACATAGCCGTACAAAGCTTGCTTTTGGACAGCTTCTGCGGCATCTACCTGTCCGGAGATCTCGCCCCAATGGAATATCGGTTGGAAAATACTCCCCGTGACCCGCCAGAGCTGTGAATTACCTTTGAAAAGATTCTCGAGAGCGCCACTCGCCACACCCAGGAGCCCTGTGAGAGAGATCGATGGGAAGTAGTACGACTTGGCAACACCGATACGTGCGTTCGCGGCACGCAACTGTTCCTCTGCCCCCCTCACATCCGGTCTTCGCTCGAGGAGTGCGGATGGAAGGCCCTCAGGCACACCGGGCAACGCAAGACTGTCCAGAACCCTGCCACGTGGGATCGTGCCGGGGTTTCTCCCGAGCAGGACACTGATCGCGTTTTCCGTCTGAACGATACGCTGCTCAATCGCCGGGATACGGGCCATTGCGAGCCAGTACTGCGATTCGATCTGGCTCAATTCCAACTCGGACACATCCCCTTTCCCTTTCCGCTCCTGAAAGAGCTTCAGTGACCGCTGACGGCTCTGCGCCGTCGCTTGCGCAATGAGGAGCTCCTTGTCCAGCTCGAGAAGATCGATATACGAATTGGCCACGAGTGCCGTCACGCTCAGAACGACTCCCCGCCGTGCCTCTTCCGAGGCCAGCAACTCCGCCTTAGCCGCTTCTGTCGCGCGTCGGACCTTGCCCCAGAGGTCGATTTCCCACCATGCGGAGACGTTCACCTCAAACCGGCTGTTCGTTGGTCGGGTCTCCCCATCGCCAACGTCGATCAGCGCGGATTGACCGCGAGTGCCCAACGCCCCGGCATCGATCTTCGGGAAGAAATCGGACTTCGTCACACCGTAGAGGCCCATGAATTCCTCCACCCGGGCCGCCGCTACGCGCACATCGTTGTTCTCCTGCAGCGCGGTATGAATCAAGCCGGTGAGAACGGTATCCCCGAAAAGCTGCCACCATCCTGTATCAGCGACGGCAATCGCCGTGGTATCAAGCAACATTGTGGAGTCGGCCTGTGCATATTCCTCCGGTACAGCCGACTCCGGACGCGTATAGTCCGGTCCAACGGAGCACGCCACCAGGGTAAGTGCAAGAAATGCAGGCAAAAGATATTTCATGGCTAATGCCCTCCCAGGTTTTTCTCGGGAATGCCACCGGTGGGCACCGTCGACGCCACCGCATGCTTTTTCTTTCCAAAGAACCGTTCAACAAACACAAAGAGCATCGGCACGAGATAAATCGCAAGCGTTGTTGCCACAAGGAGGCCGGCAAAAACGGCGAGTCCCATGACCTTCCGGGATTCCGCTCCCGCTCCCGCCGCACGGACGAGAGGAACTACGCCCAGGATAAACGCAAATGAGGTCATCAGGATCGGGCGCAGACGGAGCTTCGCAGCATCGAGAGCCGCCTCTGCCGCGCCAAGCCCTTCTTCCTTTTTCATCTTCGCGAATTCCACGATAAGAATGGCGTTCTTCGCGGAGAGGCCGATCAGCGTAACAAAGCCGATCTGGGCAAAGACATTGTTCACAAAACTGTCGCTGAAGAACCGCATGAGCCAGAGCCCCAGCATGGCGCCGAAGACCACGAACGGTGTCGCGAGAAGCACGCTCAGGGGGAGCGACCAACTCTCATACTGAGCGGCAAGAATGAGAAAGACGAAGAGAAGAGCAAAGCCAAACACCACCGCCCCCTGGCCCGCCGCTTTGACCTCCTGATACGACATGTTGGACCAATCGTAGGACCATCCCTGCGGCAGGATTTCGGCTGCTACTTCTACCAGGGCTTTCAACGCCTGGTCGGAACTGAAGCCAGGTGCCGGGACGCCAGTGAGCTCGGCGGACCGGGGCAGGTTGAACCTGTTCGTGTACTCAGGACCGGTAATGGGCCGCATGGTGACGAGGGTGCTCAGCGGGACCATGGCCCCCTGATTGTTGCGAACCGCAAACTGGCCGAGCTTCCACGTTTCGTTTCGATACTCCCCCTCGGCGCTCAGATAGACTTTGTAGACGCGGCCGAAGCGATTAAAGTCGTTGATATAGTTCGAGCCTAGCAGTGAGCCGAGGGTAGTGTTGACATCGGCAAGGGTGACTCCCTGCTTCAGCACTCTGTCCCGATCCACATCCGCATAGAGTTGTGGAACCCCGGACCGGTAGAATGTCGCGATCTTGCCGATCTCAGGCCTCTTCCTTGCTGCAGCCATGAATCGGTCCGCCATCTCGGCGAGGGCAGCAGGACTGCTTCCGCTCCGGTCCTGAAGCATGAACGTGAAACCCGCGCCGGTTCCGAGCCCCTGGATCGCGGGCGGGCCGAATGCATAGACCGTCGCTTCCGGCACCTCCCTGGCAAAGCGTCGGTTCAACGCCTCCACAAGCTTGAATGCGTGCTCTTCTTCTGCCTTCCGCTCCTCCCAGGGTTTGAGGGCGATGAAGAAACCACTGATGTTCGGCCCCGCCGTTTGCGTGAGGATGCTGTACCCGACAATCGATGTGTAGTTGTCGATCCCCTTGGTCTCTGCGAGGATGGCCTCGACCTTCTGGCTGACCGCATCAGTCCTCTGCATGGAACTGGCATCGGGGAGCTGCAGGTGGATCAGGAAGTATCCGTTGTCTTCTTCAGGAACAAAACCCGTCGGCACGGCTTTGAAGAGCATCACGATCAGGACGACCACGATACCGATAAAGACCATCCCTCTCATCATCTTCCGGATGATGATTGCGGTGAAGGAAAGATATCCGCCTGTGAATTTGTCGAACACCTTGTTGAACAAAGTGTAGAATTTGTTCAAAGGCGATTTCTTCCCTCCTTTTGGTTTGAGGAGTATCGCGGCAAGCGCAGGGCTTAGTGTCAGGGCGTTGAATGCCGAGAAGAGCACCGAGATAGCGATCGTGATGGCAAACTGCTGGTAGAGGCGACCTGTGATGCCCCCCATGAACGCCACAGGGACGAACACTGCCGCCAGCACCAAGGCGATAGCCACCACGGGCCCTGACACTTCCTCCATCGCTTTTGCCGTCGCCTCCTTAGGCGAGAGGCCATGCTCAATGTGATGCATGACTGCCTCCACGACGACGATTGCATCGTCGACAACGATCCCGATCGCAAGCACCATTCCCAGGAGCGAAAGGGTATTGATGGAGAAGCCAAGCATCGGGAAGACGATGAACGTGGCAATCAACGACACGGGAACGGTCAACAACGGGATGAGCGTCGCACGCCAGTTCTGGAGGAAAACAAAGACCACCAGAATCACCAGGAGCACCGCTTCGAAGAGAGTCGTAATGATCTCACTGATGCTCTCCTCGACAGCCAGCGTCGTATCGAGCGAGACCTCGTGAACGAGGTCGGGCGGGAACGCTTTCGCCTGCTCGTTCATCGTCTCCTTGATTTTCTCGGCCACCTCCAGTGCATTCGATCCCGGAATCTGGAACACGGCGATGACCGCTGCCGGCCTGCCGTTATTGCGCCCGACCTGATTGTACAGAAGAGTTCCGAGCTCGATCCTCGCAACATCACGAAGCCTGAGCTGGGATCCGTCGGGGTTGGTTCGGATCACAATCTTCCCGAACTCTTGCTCATCCATCAATCGCCCCTGCGTACGAACGGTATAGGTGAAGTCGGTTCCCGGGGGCGCCGGGGGGCCGCCGATCTGCCCGGCCGGAGAGACGACATTCTGTTCCTGCACCGACTTCACGATATCCGGCACCGTGAGGCCGACCTTGCTGAGACGGTCGGGTTTCACCCAGAGTCGCATGGCATAGTCGCTGCCGCCAAACAATTTGACGTCACCCACTCCCTTGATGCGAGCGAGAAGGTCGTTAATGTTGATCGCCGCATAGTTGCTGAGGAAGTTGTTATCGTAACTCCCGTCTGGCGATTTTAGAGTTACGAGCATCAATGGAAAAACGAGGGATTTCTTGACTGTGACGCCGTAGTTCTTAACCGATCCTGGGAGCGAAGCCTGCGCCTGGGACACCCGGTTCTGCGTCAGAACGTTGGACATATCCAGGTCCGAACCCACATCGAAAGACACCTGCAGGGTGAGCGTGCCGTCATTCGCGTTGATCGATTTCATGTAGATCATATTCTCAACGCCGTTGACCTGCTGCTCCAGAGGAGTGGCAACAGATTGCTCCACGTCGACGGATGAGGCGCCAATGTACGTCGTGGTGACATTGATCATGGGAGGGACAATGTCGGGAAACTGCGAAATCGGTAGCTTGCGCATGACGACCAACCCGACAAGGATCATGACGATGGAGATGACCATCGCGACGATCGGGCGGTTGATGAAGAACTTGGACATAGGCTATTTCCCTCCCTCTGGTTGGCCGGCGACCGACGTGGAATCACCAGGATATTCGACAGTGGTGGGAGCCAGTATCATGTCAGGGCGAACCTTCTGAATCCCTTCCACGACGATTTTCTCTCCCGGGTTGACCCCCTGTTCGATAATCTGGAGTCTCCCCAGCTTCGGCCCGAGCTGGACCTTGCGGAACTGAGCCTTGTTGTCCGCTCCCACGGCATAGACGATATACTGTCCCTGGAGTTCTGTCACCGCCCGTGTGGGGATCACCGTCGCGCCCTTCACTTCCGAGAAAATTGCCCGCACTCTCGCGAACTGTCCCGGTCTCAGGATCTTGTCAGGATTCGGGAAAGAGGTCTCGAGAAGGAGAGTTCCGGTTGACGCATCGATCTCTCGTTGCAAGTAGACGAGCCGTCCCTTCAGTGGATAGGTTAAACCATCCGCGAGCACCAATTCAAACTCCGTTTTCTTCCCGCCCCCCTCCGCTCTCTGTTGCACTGTCGCACGGCGAACGATATCAAGATACTCCTGTTCGGAAATGGAGAACCGTACGTGGACGGAATCGACCCGTGACATGGTGTTCAGGATGACAGGATTTGGCGGCCGTCCAACGAAGTCGCCGACACGGGCGGCAGAGATCCCGATCAAACCGTCAATGGGTGCTGTGACCCTCGCATAGCTCAGGTTGATCTCGGCGACCTTCAACGACGCTTCGGCGGCATCGACCTCACCCTGCTGCGATCCAGCCTCCGCCAGCGCGGTCTCGAGATCCCGCTGGCTCACGGCCCCGGCTTCCGCAAGGGGGCGGTACCGATTCACATCCGATTTCGCACGCGCGAGCATGGTGCGGGCCTGTGCCAGCCTCCCCTGCGCCTCGGCCACCTGTTGCCGGAGCTCACTGTCATCAATGGTGTACAGGAGCGTTCCTTTGCCAACCTCGGTCCCTTCTCTGAAGTTGATGGAGGTGAGCCAGCCATTGACTCGGGCACGAATCTCCACGTCCTCCGCGCCCGTTGTCTGGCCAACCCATTCTTTGGTGATTGGCATGTCTCTCTGGATCACCTCGACCACCTGAACTTCAGGCGCAGAAGGAGCAGCCTGTTTTTCTTCCGTGCAGCCGGACAGCACTCCAGCCACCAGGGCGATGCTGATCATGAGGGCGATAAGCCCCCGGCGAACATATGATTGTTTCACGCTGAAGCCTCCTTAACAGTTGCCTGAACGCTTATGAGTTGCTATACCACACTTCGGTGTCATGGACAGAGCTCTTTCGGCTTGTTCAGCTGATCGACAAGCAGAAGAGCATATTCCTTGCTGAAGCTTTCGAGGTCAGCTGGCTCGTACGCGATCGACTGCATGGACCATTGGATTTGGCCCGTCGCGGCATCGAACACATTGCCTTCCAGGAAGTACGTCTTTTCCGTGCTGTAGTACCCTTCGCAGGATACCTCGGGCTGAAGATGTTCGTAATACGAATTGAAGCCGCCATAGTACGAATGCTGCGGGTACGGGGCATACGCCCCCTGAGCCTGGCTGTAGTACTGGTGGCTCTTCACGTCGAGAAGCGACACGGTGAAAATCGCATCGCAACCAAGCGCCTGGATGGTGCCCCAAATTTCCCCTTTTGTGGGACCGCCTTCGACCATCAGATTGGCCGGGTAGACATCAACACTCCTGACCGCTTTCAGCCCTCGTGAGGTTGCAACTGCGGCCAGATCCGTTTCCACGATGCCTCGAGCCTCAGGGTCTCGCGTCAGGGCCAGGATGAAGACCGATGTATATCGCAGTGCGGAACGCGCCGGGCTCGTCCATACGCACGTCGACCGCTGCCTTTTGTGCGACATGAGATACGTGAACGCGGTGAGATTTGACTCAAGGAAAGAACTCTTCATAGCGATTCCTTTTTATTTGGCCCCTCACCAACTGAATGACGAATCGTACATAACATCATGGCCAGCAATTAGCCCGCTGGCCTACCCTGGTTCGAGGCAAGAAACTTGCCGACGAGCATCGACACCAGAATCGCGATATACAACTGCCCGGCAACGCCCAGGAACACCGCCAGGGTTTGTGCAGTCGTCCCTGCCGGGAGGACATCCCCGTAGCCGATGGTAAGCATCGTAATGAATGCGAAATAGACAAAATCCGTCGTGGGGGCCATGCCGGCCGGGAAACGAACTGAACCCGGTATGAGCCCTTCCACAATTGCGAAGGCCCCCGCCCCGACAATGCCCAGCATCAGATATCCATCGATCGCGCCGATGATGAGAGGCAATGTCACTCGTGCGCTCCTCGCAACCTGATAGATCAACGCGCCGGTCACTATGAGGAAGAAAACGATCCGGAACGCATTCACAGCTGCAACGAGAAGTGGAAGGACACTGAAGATCGGGATCCAACCGCTCAGCAGGGTAAAGACCCCAAACCACCTGGTCGTGAGCATCCCGCGCCTTCTGAACTGGAGACAATAGCTCGCGCTTAGAAGAACCAACGAGACGAGCGTTGCCTGCACGATGCTGTCACCCGTCTCACCGGAGAGATGAGGCGCGATGACAATCAGGAGCAGGAGAAAGATCAGCAGTATCAGAAACCGGTTCTCACGGAGAAGATGGACGAAGGACCGGTGCGGTGACTTCGCCGTCACGGCAGTGTACTCAATCGTATCCATCCCGGATTCAAATCCGATCTTCTTCATCGCTGTCATCGCATCGCAGGAAAAATCTATACGAGAAATCTTGGATAGCTCTGGACAGATCGCTCGTAATGAGCTCGTTCGGACCCCATCGGCATCCGATCGGGCTCACTTTTTCGGATATATGCTCGCGTCCAATCCGGTGAGCTTCACTGGGTCCAGGATCTCTTTGATCTGGGCATCCGTCAGGATCTTCTTCTCCCGGATGATCTCGATAATGCCCTTTCCGCTCTTGTAGGCTTCGGCCGCCAGTTCGGTTGCCTTCTCATACCCCAGCACGGGATTCAGCGCCGTCACGATCCCCACGGTTGTCTCCAGGTTCTTTGCCAGGACTTTTTCGTTGACCGTGATCCCATCAATGCACTTGGTCCGCAGTGCCATGGACCCCCGGTAGATCAACGCCTGTGATTCTATCGGGGCAAGGCCGTTGAGCGGCTCGAACGCGTTCAACTGCAATTGTCCGCTGTGTGCGGCCAGCGTGACGGCGTAGTCATTCGCCATGACGCGGAAGGCGATAATGTTCATCACTTCGGGCATGACCGGATTGACCTTCCCCGGCATGATCGATGATCCAGGCTGCATCGCGGGGAGGTTGATCTCAAAGAGTCCCGCCCTGGGCCCGGAAGTGAGAAGGATAAGGTCACTCGAGATCTTGGAAAGTTTCACCGCAAGGCTCTTCAGAGCGCTGGAGTAGACTACAAATCCCTGCTGGTCCCATGTTGCGGCAATCATATCTCCGGCGGGCACCATCGGTTTCCCGGTAAGCTTCGCCAGATGCTGTGCGCATTTCTCGGGATAGCCTTTGGGCACGTTGATACCGGTGCCGATCGCTGTCGCACCCATATTGACTTCAAAAAGGTACTTCTCGGCATCCTTCAGGAGCTTGATCTCGCCTTCCAGCGACGCGGCAAACGCGTGAAACTCCTGCCCCACAGTCATCGGGACGGCATCCTGCATTTCTGTCCGCCCCATTTTTACCACGGTCAGGAACTCGTTTCCCTTCGCGCGAAACGATGCAACCAGTTTTCGCAACTCCTCGACCAGCTTGTCATTCCGGAGGAGGAGTGCCACCTTGATCGCCGTGGGGTAGGAGTCATTAGTGGACTGGGACATGTTCAGGTGATCGTGCGGATCAATGATCTGGTACTCCCCTTTCTTGTGCCCGCTCATTTCCAGCGCGACGTTCGCGAGCACCTCGTTCGCATTCATGTTCGTCGACGTCCCGGCACCACCCTGGAACCAATCAACCAGGAATTGGTCGTGGTATTTTCCATCGAGCACGGCCTGGCACGCCTTCTCGATGGGGCCGAGCGTTTCCTTCTTCATGGCGCCCACATCGGTGTTCGCCCGTGCCGCGGCCATTTTCACGATGGCCCAGGCTTCCACAAAACCAGGGTAGTGGTTGATCAGAACGCCGGACAGCTGGAAATTCTCCAGGGCCCGCGCTGTCTGCACGCCGTAGTATTTGTCGGCCGGGATCTGCTTTTCACCGAGAAGGTCCTTCTCTGTCCTGAAGTTCTGTTGGGCAGAAGCGGGGACCGACATGAGTATCGCGCAGACCAGAGCCAGAGCAAGTGACACGCGTCCGAATTTCATGGTTGATTCCTCCAAGTTATGGTTCGAGGGAAGCTTGACCTGCAGGGCCGCCCTCTTCCTACAGCAGTATGCTTCCGATCCCCAGCGCAAAGAGCGTTGTGGCGGCGACGGTAACAAGGCCGGGCAACATGAAACTATGGTTCAGCAAATACTTCCCGATGCGCGTGGTGCCGGTCTGGTCAAAGGAGACGGCCGCCAGAACAGTCCCGTACGTCGGCAGGAAGAATGAACCGTTGACAGCGGGATAGACTCCGATGAGAACGGACGCCGGTAGACCCATGGCCACGGCCACGGGCATCAGCGTCACCACAGTCGCTGCCTGGCTGATGAGCAGGATAGAAAGCACAAACAAGCCGAGCGCCAGCACCCAGGGTGCCTGCTGGATGATTCCCGAGATGCCACCGACGATCTCGGGGCGATTGCCTTCGAAAAAGGACGACCCCATCCAGGAGACGCCGAGAATGGAAATGACTGCGACGATCCCTCCCCGCATGATGCTGTTTTTCACCGTGTCATCGGGTTTCGCCTTGAACAGAAGCATGATAAGACCCGCAGCGGCAAGCATGACGATCATGATAGCCTGGCCGATCTCAACCTGTCCCAACTCCCTCTCCCCGCCATTGAAGACCTGGTAGTGAGGGCGCAAGTCCGGAAAAATGCCGATCACAACCACGCTCACAATTGCCATCATGAACAGGGCAAGCGATCCGCGAGCGTTTCGCAGTTTCTCGGGCGAAAGCTGGAGGGGTTTCGTCGCAATGTTAACCTGGCCCGACTTCACTCTTTCGAGATACACGGGATCCTCACTGAGCCTCTTCCCGCGCCAGGCCACGGCCAATGTTCCCGCCAGAACGCCGAGCAATGTGGACGGGATGATGATGAGCAGGATGTTCAGCAAAGAAACCTGGA
>JAGDMJ010000524.1 GCA_017860555.1 Bacteroidota bacterium | reverse complement strand
AACTCGCCCGAGCCGCTGGACCTGATCGCCGACTACGGCGCCGACGCAGTGCGATTCACCATTCTCTACCTGGCTCCGCTCGGGCAGGACATCCTTTATTCCAGGGAGAAGAACGAGCTCGGAAGGAATTTCGCCAACAAGATCTGGAATGCGGGACGGTTTGTGCTCATGAACCGGGACCAGATCGGCGAGGTGCCGCGCGCATCCGATCCGGAATTCGCTCTCGACCACCTTGACCTGGCCGACCGGTGGATTCTCTCACGTCTGCATTCAACCACCGCGGAGATCGACTCCGCCATGGTGCAATTTGATGTCAACCGGGTCTCCAAGACCATTTACGATTTCTTCTGGCATGACTACTGCGACTGGTACCTGGAGATGGTGAAATCCCGTCTGTACGGTTCGGAACCGGATCAGGTGAAACAGTCGGTCGTGTCGAGGGCCATAGACGTGTACGATGCAGCGCTGCGGCTCCTCCACCCCCTCATGCCCTTTGTGACAGAGGAGCTCTGGCAGAGCATCCGCAAGCGCCAGCCGCTCGAGAGCATCATGCGGGCTCGGATAGCGCCCGCCGAAATGTCCTTCGTCGATACGGACGTCGAGAAGGAAATGGCGTTTGTTCAGAATGTCATTGAGACCATCCGTACGATCAGAAGTGAAATGGGGATCGCGCCATCCAAGGACATCAGCCTGTTGATGCGTCTGACCGGCGAGCCAGCACGTGCGAGCATCCGGCGGTACGAAGGATACCTCCAGCGGCTTGCGCGCGTCACCTCGCTCGGATTCATCGATGAAATGACCCGTCCAAAACTTTCCGCAAGCGCGGTGGTGGATGGCAAAGAGCTTTTTGTGCCGCTGGAGGGGCTCATTGACCTGGAGATCGAGCGTGCACGGCTTCAGAAGGAGATCGACCGGCTTGCCGGGATGCTGGATGGCGTCCAGCGCAAACTGGCTAACGAGAGTTTCGTGGCGAAAGCGCCGCCGGATGTGGTCGAACGCGAACGGGAAAAACTGGATGCCTTCGGGCACGCCATGGAAAAACTGGAGAAGAGTCTCGAGATGTTGAAGGGATAGATCTGCATGACGTCACCCCAACCGACGCCGTCCATTGACAAACCTCTTCTTGACGCGTTCGGGGCAATCGTCGGACCGGAATGCGTCCGTACGGACCCGGAGTCGTTGACCCTGCACGGGCAGGACGAGACGGAAGATCTCATCTTCATGCCGGGCGTTGTGCTGGAGCCCGATACGACGGCACAGGTGTCTGCGATCATGCGCCTGGCATCCGAACACGGGATCCCCGTCACCCCGAGGGGCGGCGGCACGGGACTCTCCGGCGGCGCCCTCCCTGTCGCGGGCGGGATTTGCCTGTCCATGCGCCGGTTCAACCGCATCGTGGAGATCGACACCCGGAATCTTCAGGCAACCGTCGAGCCGGGGGTGATCACCCAGAAGTTTCAGGAAGAGGTGGAGAGCGCCGGCTTTTCCTATCCGCCGGATCCTGCTTCGCGAGGGAGCTGTTTCATCGGAGGAAACCTCGCCGAATGCGCGGGCGGTCCGCATGCCGTGAAATACGGCGTGACAAAAGACTACGTCCTGGGCATCGAAGCGGTCCTGCCGAACGGAGAGATCTTCACCACCGGTGCGAAGGTCCTGAAGAACGTGTCAGGGTACAACCTGACCCAATTGATAATCGGGAGCGAGGGCACACTAGCGGTGATCACCAAGGTCTTCCTTCGCCTCGTGCCCAGGGTGCGCTTGAAGAAAGTGGTTCTTGTCGCGTTTCACACGCTCGAGGAAGCAGCGGAAGCCGTGGCCGGCATCTTCCAGCGGGGGATCACCCCTTCGGCACTGGAGTTTCTGGAGAGAGCTGCGGTGCAGGCCGCCGAAGAGCGCCAGGGAAAGCGCTTCCCCAACGGAAACGCGGCAGCCCAGCTCCTGATCGAAGTGGATGGAAACAACGAAGAAGCCCTGACCGAAGAGATCGCTGCCATCGCTGAAGTGGTGGAGCAGCACAATGCGGCGGATGTGTTGCTGGCGGAGGACAGGCAGAAAGTCGAAGAAGTGTGGGCTCTCCGGCGCGGCATCGGGGAAGCGGTGAAATCCATCTCGGCATACAAGGAGGAGGATACCGTCGTCCCGCGCGCGCATCTCCCCCAGCTGGTGAAAGGCGTGAAAGAGATCTGCGCCCGGTACGGTCTCACGTCCATCTGCTACGGACACGCGGGCGACGGCAACGTTCATGTCAATATCCTGAAGAACACCCTCGATGAGGAGACATGGAACAGGGTCATTGATCCCGCGATTCGGGAGATCTTCACCCTGACGGTGAGTCTGGGAGGTACCATCTCTGCCGAACACGGGATCGGCTACACGCAGCGGAGCTATCTGCCGATCGCACTCAACCCGGTGGAGCTCCGCCTGATGCGTGAAATCAAACGCGTGTTCGATGCGAAAGGAATCCTCAATCCCGGCAAGGTCTTCTTGGACGGCCCCGTCTGAAGTCCTGTTTCCGCCGGTTGCATCTCCGTTTCTTTCCTTTATATTAGACCCTATGGACCGTACGCTGATTGACCGGGTTGTCCGCGAAGTTATTGCACAGAAACTCGGGGCGACTGCATCATCCCACACCTGCAAAGACGGCACGTGCGCCGACGGGCTCTGTGTCATCCACAACAGGGACGGAGTCCGGTGCATCGTTCAGCAAGGTGCATCACGTATCACGTCGGGAGCCGGGATAGAACAGGCGGGCGGTGTTGATCCCGACCTTGCCCGGATGATCGACCACAC
>JAGDMJ010000523.1 GCA_017860555.1 Bacteroidota bacterium | reverse complement strand
GTGCCACTCTCTCCCTGGATCAGGACGGTACTGCGGAGGCTGGAGATGTCACGGATGAGCTCGAAGATCTCCTGCATGTGCGGGTTCTTGCTGATGATATCCTGGAAACGATACTGGCGGGTCAGCTTCTTCCGCAGGATCGTGTTTTCCCGCTGCAGATTCTTGACCTTGATGATCCGCTTCACCAGGAGGGAGATCTCTTCGGGATTGCAGGGTTTTACGATGTACTCCTGCGCTCCTTCCTTCATGGCCGTGATCGCCGTGTCCACCGTTGCGAACGCGGTGATGATGATCACCGAGGCATCCGCGTGGATCTTCCTGATCTCCATCATCGTCTCGATGCCGTCCATGCCTCCGGGCATTTTCAGATCGATGAAATAGATCGCGTAGTCCTTTCCCTGGGCCCTGGTTATCGCCTCGCGGCCTGACGATGCAGTGTCGACGGCGAAACCGTCTTCCCGCAGCCACGCGGCGAGCGACTCGCGCATGACACTCTCATCGTCTGCGACAAGAATTTCCCACCGCGGTTTGATTGTTGTTTCCATGTTCCTCACTCAGGTCTTCCGCGCTTCGGCATCCGGGGGAGCGGTTCCGGTTACCGGTAAGGTGACGGTGAATGTCGTGCCTTCGCCGACCTTGCTCTTGACGTCAATGTCGCCGCCATGGGATTCGATGATGCCGTATACAACCGCCAGCCCGAGTCCCACACCCTTCCCTTCCGGCTTGGTGGTAAAGAAGGGATCAAAGATCTTCACGAGATTCTCGGGCGGAATCCCCTCTCCGTTGTCCGTGACCTGCAAGGTCACCTGGGTGTCGCCCGAGAAAGGCCGGGTCATCACACAGACCATTCCCCCGCCTCTTGCATGCGTGGCTTCGGCGCCGTTCATCAACAGGTTCATCACCACCTGCTGAATCTGGGATTGCTCACAGCGGATCCGTGGCAGGGGTTCCTGAAGCTGCAGGTCCACGCGAACATTGCTGAGTTCCAATTTGTGGGAAACCAGAGAGACCGTATTGCGAACGATGCTGTTCAGGTCTGCCGGAGCCCTCTGCAATTTCGATTGCCGCGAGAACGAGAGCAGGTCTGAGACGATCCTCCCCACGCGGCTTGTCTCCAGAATAACCTGGGAGAGATATTTCCGGAATTCCGGTATCCGCCCCGGAGGGATGCCGTCATCTTTGAGAATGCGCTGCATGAGCATTGAAAGGTTCAGAACCCCGGACAGCGGGTTGTTGATCTCATGGGCTACGCTTGCCGAAAGCTGGCCAAGAGATGCAAGTCTGTCGGTTTGCAGCAGTTTCCTGTGGGCCACTTTGAGTTGCTGGGTCCGCTCTTCCACCTTGGACTCGAGCCCCTGCGCAAACTGGTTCAGCTCGTCCATGGCCTGCATCAGGCGCACGCGCATTACGTTAAAGGAACGCGAGAGCTCCCCCAGCTCTTCGCTCGTGTTGATCTCGATCGGATTGTCCAGCTGCATCGCGCTGACGGCCCGCGTGCCTTCCACGAGCTTGCCGATCGGTTTGCTGACGAAGTGCCGCGTAAAGAAGTAAATGAACAGCGCGATGAGAACGATCTGTATTCCGGTCACCGTGAGGTTCCGGATCTGGATATCCCGGACCTCCCTGTCCACCGTGCTGAGGTCAAGTGCGAGATCCAATACACCCAACACCTTGAGGTCCGCTGGATGCGCATGGCAGGCCGCCTGGGCACAGGCTGGCTCGTTATAGATCGGTGTCACCAGAATCAACTGCCTGGCCCCGCCACGCTCTCCCACGATCCGGGCGCGCGAGGCAGGTTCCACCTTCACCAGTGGCTCAAGGTTGGAATGACACATGCTGCATTCCTCGGCGCTCTTGCTCACCTGCTCGGGCCCGTGTTGACGGGTAGAGTACATCACTTGCCCCGTCCTGTTGAAGATGCTGATCCTCTCGATCCCCTGCTTCATGGCGATGGTTTGCATCACATCGTATGCGGCAGAACGGTTGTCTGCAAGCATCGCCTGCCACGTCGCACTGGTAACGCTTTTCGACAGCTGGTCCGCACCCAGGATCATTGCGTCCAGGAGTTGGCGTTCCTGCGTCCGGACGTTGATATACCCGGCAATGCCTTCCACGATGACGACGATGACCGTCAGCGAAAGAATCAGCTTATGAGCCAATCTCCTGGGCACTGCTCACTCCAATGACAGGCGTACGGGTCCGACCCCTCGCCGTGTCAACACTTGATTTTTTTGCTATTGTGCTTGCGGATACCGGCGGGTTACGCGGAAGGACGCGATTCCAAAAAACAATCCTACGAGAATGTACTAAGATAGCCTTTTTTGGGTTGACTTACAATTGCGGGTGGAGAAAGCAGCGCCGGAGCAGACTCCGGCGTTTGCATCGAGATAAAAAGCCACACTCATCCTCCACCCAGGAAGCCATGTCTGTGCGTCTCCCCCTCAGAAGGTGGCCCTCTCCGCGCAGCCCCGGGGCCTCGTGAAGAATGGGGCAAATGATGCGCCACTGACCCGGGAGGAGCCCGGAGAACACGATCATGCTCGCGCTCATGAGACCAGTTTTGCCTGTACGCTGACGCTGATCTCCTCACTGAGCGCGCGGGAGACCGGACAATTCTTCTTTGCATCGTCAACAAATTTCTGCAGTTCATTCTTTTCAAGCCCGGGAATCGAGGCCTCCGTCTCCAGTTCAATCGCCGTGATACGGAATCCGGACTCACCCTTCGTGAGCGACACCCGTGCCGTTGTCGAAATGCGCTTGGAGTCATGCCCCGCCTTCGCGAGCACTGCTGCCAGGAACATCGAAAAACA
>JAGDMJ010000522.1 GCA_017860555.1 Bacteroidota bacterium | reverse complement strand
GGTTGCATGTTATCAAGCGCCGCAATGCTGTCCGGATTGATGAGGGCCATGCCATCGGGCTCGAAATAGTCGAACCGCACCCCCACGTTGACCACAAGATAGTCCAGCTCTATCTTATCCTGCACATACCCCGCAAGCTGGAAAGGATTGTTCTTGTACTGATTGAAGTCGAAACTCCCCGCCGGAGGAAGCTGCGGATGGTATCCGGTACCTGCATCGATCCGAATCTGAAAGTCCTCGTATTTCAATGTGTGCGCCTGGGCTTCTACCCCCGCCTTTACCTGATGCACAGGAGTGATCTGCGCGGTGTAGTCCATCCGGCCGGTCATGGTCGTGGTGGTGTGCTTGAAATGCCAGTTCTGTGTTCCCCCGGTGAGGAACGAATTGGCGCCGGCGTCCTGCTGTCGTTCCGGATTCACATACTGCGGATCGAGGGGATTTTCAAAAACGTATTGTTTGTAGTCGCTCAGGAATGCCGATCCCGTGACATCGAGGAACGAGGATTCGCCAAACACGTGCGTGTAACTCCCGCTGAAGAGCGTGCTCTTCTGAATCCGCTGGTAGTCGCCGTCGGGATTCAAACGAAAACTGTGGTCGTACTCGCGATACTTGCTCTGCTGATAGAGTCCCTGCAGAACGATCCCCTTGGCACTCCCCACCTTGATTTCCAGCTTCCCCTGAAACGTCAGGCGCCGGGAATAGTTCATGGAGACTTCCGCCGTGTCTCCCGTCGAGCCGATGTACCAGTCTTCCGGATTGTTGGCGGAGAATTCGGAGGAGTCCGACGGGTTGAATTTACGTGTTCCGAAGATGGAGCCGTTATCGTTGAGATAGCGTCCGGAGACAAAGAACCGCAGGAGATCCGGCACTTCGGGAATCGGACCGCTCAAGCTTCCCTGCACATTGTACACGCTCGAGTACACCTCGGGAAGGAAGCCGAGAAACTTTTTCGCATCCCGGCCGATAAACAGACCCGTCCTGTTGGTCATGTATCCCCCGGCGTAGGCGGAGACTTCGCCGGTGTATGCTTCCCCCGCGATCTTTGTTACCTGGTTGACAACCCCCGACATCGCTTCTCCGTATTCGGCATTGAAAGTGCCGCTCAGGACCTGGACCTCTGCGACGCTGTTGACCTCGGCCTGGAGGGTGAACCCGCCGGAGAACACGTCGTTGACCGACACGCCGTCGATCAGATACTTCACTTCATTGGATCGCCCGCCACGGAAGTGGCCATCCACGACGCCTGCCTGGAGGTTCACGACGGACGCAATATCTTCCAGAGGAAGCGTCGCAATCTCTTCGCCGCTCACGGAGGCCGTGGTGGAGGTGAGGTCTTTCTGGACGATCGGGCGCTCGGCCGTGATGAGCACGTCGTTCATTTCGACCGTCTGAGGTTGCAGGCTGAATGGGATGCGCGCCGTCTGGTCCACCATGACTTTCACCGCGTTGATGGTCATGGCGGAATACCCCACAGCAGACGCCCGCACGTTGTAGGTTCCGGGAGGAACATTCAGGATGAAATACTCGCCGTCGATATCCGAGCTGGCGCCCAGCGTCATCCCGACAACAAGGACGTTGACGCCGACAAGCGACTCTCCGGTCTGGGCATCCGTGATTTTGCCGGCGATTTTGCCTGTGGTACCGCCGTATAGCACCGCCGAACAACAGAGCGCGGCGATGAGGCCCGCAACAATGGTTGTCCTCATGGTGATTCTCTCGGATGTTATAACGACAGGGGATGCCCAAACCGGGCATCCCCTGCGATCGTTGCTCACTTCACAAGAATCATCTTCTTGACCATCGACTTCTGACCGGAAACAAGACGGTACAGGTACACGCCTGTCCCCACAGTCCGGCCCGCATCATCCTTTCCGTCCCATGTGACTTCAAACCGGCCCGCCGCATGGAATTCATCCGTCAGAGTGCGGATCTTCTGACCGAGCGTATTGTAGATGACGATCAAGGTGTTTCCCGCTTCCGGAATCCCCACCTGGATCTTCGTGGAAGGATTGAACGGATTCGGGTAGTTGTCGCCGAGTTCGTATGATGTCGGGAGCTCGTCCTTGGTGCCACCCGCAGAGGTAACGCTTCCGATCACACTGATCGACACGTCGTCCCAATAGATCGTGCCCGTGAAGCGCGCATACACATGGAGGCGAACCTCCAGCACCTTCGCGTTCACCGGCACCTGCAGATCCAGCGTGTACGGCGTCCATTCAAATGACGTTACCGCCGGGAACTGCCACGTGTAATCGCTCGATTGCAATACATCGTACCCGTCGTTGTTACCGCCCTTGGCGAACCACAGCGGGGTCAGACCCACCGACCAGGTTCCCGGATACAGCGCCGCAGAGTCCGGCACCAGGTTGCTTGCCTTCAGCCATGCCGTCAACCGGACAATGTCTCCCTCTTTCACGTCGGCACCGAGCGAGACGCGCCTCATACCGACGAAGCCGTCATGGGGCTGGCGGTCGAAGGGCATGTTGAACTTCAGCGAGTGCAACCCGCCGTGCGCCTCTTCCGCCGTCACCACCGTGTTCTCGAAGCCGTTCGCCAGCTCTCCGTCATTTCCTCCCACCGGCGGAAGCCAGTAGTACCATCCGGTCGGATACTCCAGGTTCGTCCCCCAGTTCTGACCGGCCCACTGACCCGCACGGCCGTAGAACATCACATCATCCACCCACACCGTCCCCGTCGCATCCTTCCCGCCGACGATCTTGATGATCGTCCGCCACGAGTCCTTCGGCAGAATCACATCGCCCGGCTGGCTCGTGTCGGCTACCCAACCACCCGTCGTTGCTGACGCCTGCGGTACCGGCAGCTTGA
>JAGDMJ010000521.1 GCA_017860555.1 Bacteroidota bacterium | reverse complement strand
CCCTTTCAGGGCTTGATCTCGATTGTTCCAACCCAGGGCTTCGGCCGCTTTGCGGCCTTCGCCCTGGGATCGACATAGGTAAGCAGTCGCCCGCTGTCCCTGTCACACCACCGTGCGTACGGGTCCGTACACGGCGGTTCGGCTGGTTAGACTCCGGCACGATACAACACGATAAGTCTAGGGAGGCCCAGGTCATCAAAATGAGCGTTCGGCAGCGCCCGCGCGAGGGTAGAAAACCCGCTGATCGGCCAAGGCCCGCGACTGCAGAAGGCGAGCATGTGAAGATCAGGCTCCGCAATGCCCAGCTTCCGCAGCCCCTTGTACCGGCTCTTACAGGTCTTCCATTGCTTCCACTGCACACACCGCAGACGTCGCCGGATCCATGCGTCCAGTTCCTTGAATACCGTGGGGGTCTCGCAATAGCCAAAGTACCCCATCCATCCCCGCAGATACTGCGCGAGATCGGAGATGCGCTTTGCCATGCTGATCCCCCGGTTCCGCCGCGTCAACTCCCGTACCCGCTCCTTGAACCGTTCCCGCGCCTTCGACGCAATCCGTCGCCTCGGCGCTTTCTCGCTCGTAAAGCTGAATCCCAGGAACTTCCGCTGCCACGGTACCGCCACCGCGCTCTTCTCCCTGTTGACTTTCAGCTTGAGCTTCTTCGTGATGAAGCCGCTAACGCTCTCCATCACCCGCTGCCCGGCTCGCTCCGTCCGAACGTAGATATTACAGTCGTCCGCGTACCTCACGAATCGGTGCCCGCGTCGCTCAAGCTCCCGGTCCAAGTCGTCGAGCATCAGATTCGACAACAGTGGCGAGAGAGGCCCACCCTGAGGCGTCCCTTCCTCCGTCGGAATCACCACGCCGTCTTCCATCACCACCCCGGCGTTCAAAAACGCCCGGATCAGCTTCAGCACCCGCTTGTCCTTCTCCCGTTTCGCGACCCGCCCCATCAATATATCGTGGTTGACTCGATCAAAGAATTTCTCAAGATCGAGATCCACCACGATCCGGTTGCCCTCCGCAATGTACTCTTGCGCTCGTGCCACCGCTTGGCGCTGCGATCGCCTCGGTCGAAATCCGTAACTGTGCTCGGAAAAGGTCGGGTCCCATCGCTCTTGCAGAACCTGCAACATCGCCTGCTGGATCATTCGATCCAGCACGCAGGGAATCGCCAAACTCCTCTTCCCTCCATCCGGCTTCGGAATCTCCTTCCTCCGCGCCGGCTTCGGCTTGTAGGTCCCCCCAAGCAGTTCTTCCCGATGCTTCGGCCAATTCTTCTTCAGGTATCCGGGCAGCTCCTTGACGGTCATCCCGTCAATCCCAGGTGCCCCTTTATTCTCCTGAACGCACTTCAACGCCCACCTCATGTTCCCTGGCTTACATATCTCCTCCATCAGTCTTTCGCTCGTCCCTCCGCTTTCGGGCTCTTGTTTCGCCATGCACAGTTCGGCCCTTATCCCGTTCGTGGGAGCTTCACTCCCCGTCTCCGTCATGAAGGCCAGCCTCAGCTGGTTATTCTGCCGCTTGCTGCTCATGAGTCCCAGTTCCCTACTCGCTTCACCATTTACCCTTTCCTTCTGGAAGGGGACCGTTCGGGCCTTCGCCAGGACGCTCCCGGTCCGAAGTCCGGCTATCACTGGCTACTTTGCCCTCTGCTGACTTCTGGATCGCGGTCAGGGTCTCTCTCGATTCCCTCAGTCCCTTGTCGGGACACGATCCAGATCTCCCGAGGTAAATACGACCGCTTTTCGCACACAACCGCCGGATCTACGCTGGGTGCTCTTGATGGATATGGACTTTGCTGTCCAAGGTCAGCTCGTCCAGCACCTCACGCCTCTATCCGGTTTTTGTTCATCGGCTCGTGCGTTTGCTCGGCGCTTCCTTCGGACCCCATCTTGCGACGGGCGCCCTTGCGCTCCGCTACCCTTCACCTCCATCAGGTTGGTGGAGGACTCTCACCTCCGAGCTGTCGCATATGCTCGGCACACCTTCGCTACCCCGCGCCTTCGGCGCTAACGTCTTTCAGCCGGGTCTGGATCTGGTCCCATGCTCAGTTCCAAGACAATCTCTTTTGCTCATCCCCGGCTCCTCACTGACAGGTTGCAGAACCAAGGATTCTGCAACCTGTTAGCGCCGTAAGAAATCACACCATTTACTGGGACGGCAGACCGCTATCTTCCGATCGCCTCTCCGCAGCGTACGTTTTACTATGCTTTGTCGCGCTATTTCTAAGGAATATCCTGTGCGGGGACAACACAAATTGCGGATGCACTTGTCGTGCCGTAGGTGGAGAAGGCTGCAATCGGCCTATCTGATGTCATTTTCACATAGCCAGAAACACTTTTCATGTACACAGTGCGAGTAAATAGTTCCTGCAATAGCCAGATTTCACGCCTTTGCGGCAAAACCGACCTTGTCTGCCAATCCAGCAAATCTCCATCGCTATCCCTAAGCTCAAATGTGAGATTGGCACTTGCGGTCTGGCTTGGATTAAGAACTGCATATCCCGTAAAGAATTCGTCATTTGATGCCACCTGGCCGAAAAGCAACTTTTGCTTCAGATTGGCAACCAGAAGGAGTGCGGTTGAATACTTCCGATTATTGGGATCGCCAAAAACGACACTTCCCGCCAGATGAATTCCATCGCTGACAATTTCAACATATCCCTCTGTTAAAACGGTCAAATCGAGATTCCGGAAAAACGTCGGATTATCAATAAATACCTTCCCATTCGGGGGAATGCCCAGCAACCTGGCGCCAACCAGCTGCCCGTGCTTGTCAATAAACTTCAATTGAATCGTGCCCGGCACGGAATCCAGGTTGATGA
>JAGDMJ010000520.1 GCA_017860555.1 Bacteroidota bacterium | reverse complement strand
CATTGTGTGAACACGATGGCGCTGTTCGGCACGCGCTGGCTCGCTCATTGCTATGGGCCGGTGGGAACGATCGGCGAGGAGCATTCATTTCTCGGATCACCCCCCATGCCCGGCTACCCGGACCATAGCACGTGGCGTTACTATCCAATCTGGAACCGGCGCTTGAACTGGCACCTGGAGACCGTAGAACACAGGCTGCCCACATCAAATGTGCTTCTGCTTTTTCCGGTCGAGTCGTTTTATGCGCTCGCAGGGCCGGCGGCAGACCGGGTTGCAGCGACGATCTTCGAGCTCGTTCTCGAATTGCTGGACGAGCACTACCATGTGGATGTCCTTGCTCCATCAGTACTTGGCGGTGCTAGCTGGGTGAAGGGGGATCTCGTGCTGCGAACCCACAGATACCGTGCGGTCATTGTTCCATTTCCGACCCGGGAACAAGTGAAAGTACCGATGTTGACGGGAAAGAGACCCGTCTTCTTTCTCCACGAGACTGGAGGAGTTCAGGAGAAAGGGGCAGGGAAGCAGATGATTGGCCACGCCCTCGAATTCCTTGCAGGCGTTCCAGGAATTCGGCCCGTGATTGCACCGGCACATTGCTGGACCACAATGACCCGGGTGGAGCGCGGGACAATTGTTACGCTTTCTCCGTCTCGCCATGGCTACAAGTATCGGGGAATGGTGCGAATGGAAGGGAGAGAGGTGCAGCTTTCAGAAGAATCGTCCGGCATGACGAGAGTTTTGTTTCCGCAAACCGGGCAAGCTACAGTCCTGGAGAACAGTGCGGATTTTTGTCTCCATCAGCTCGCTTGAATGGGACCGGGAGTACACGGGATGCAGATGACAGATCCACAAGAGGACCAGGGCGATGCGTCTCTTGGCGTTTCTCCCTATCCCGAGCTGCTGACAGTTCAGGAGACTATGCTTCCGGAGGAGATTGCGGGGAGATTTCGTGTAAGTCTCCCGGTTCTTAGAGGCGAGCTCATTCTGCTTGTGGAGTGTCGTGCCCGTGAGTTCCCATTTGAGACGTTTTCCAGGTTCGTCCGCCATCCCGGAGAAGGCCAGCCATACACCTTCTCTTCAATGGAGTTCCACGAGATTCCGCCGGGGATCCGCCTGGGGCCGTGGCCGGGCTGGCGAGGCATACCCGAATTCCCGGAGTTGACTGCATGGACCGGTTCTGGTGATGTGAAGCTGCAGCCCACCTTCTGGGGGGATGAAATTGCATGCGGTATCCTCCGGGTCTTCGGTCGATTTCCCGGCGGCGCCGGTGGGACGCTGACCATCGTCAGCCCGGACCCGCGTATCGTTCCGGAAAAAGTGTCCGTCTACAAGACCCATACGTTGGTGGCACGGCCACATCCGGCCGGACTGTCGCCGAGACTCTCGGGACTTCATCCGCGCCTTCTCCTTGCGCCCGAGCAACTCCCACTCCTTCGGAACCGTGCCGGCAGCTCGCACGCGGCGCTCTGGCACCGACTGATCGCCGCCTGGAACAATCGTGACCTGGCCTTTGAGAAGACGGGTGAGTCGAAATGCGTCGAGGGCCCCCAACGTCTTTCCGGAGAAGATCGTGTGCTCATCTCCGCCATGATCGCCCTTGTGACGGAGGAGGCCAACGACATCCAACAGGCCCTCCACGCATATGCCGGATTCGTTCGAGCGACGAATCAACCGGAGTTCGAGCCTCTGGGAATCGACACCCAGGCCGGCGAGACCCTCTTTATCCTCTCGGTCGGTTACGATTGGCTTTTTGGCTGGATGGACGAAGGTGGCAAGATAACCGCGCGGAATGTGATGGATCGTGTTGCCGGCATCTGTGCCTCGTACATGGGTCCCGAGCGGAGGGATTATGGACAGGCACATTATCTCGGTTGCGGACTTGGGTTGTTGGCTTATTCGCTCGTGTTGGAAGACGCGCAACAGAGTGCGCCGAGATGGCTTTCCCAGCTTCGGGGTGCCCTGGATTGCGCCCTCACCCTTCTCTCTGAGGATGGTTCCTATCCACATGGGATCAATCTGTGGATATATGAATTTGGGTTTCTCCTCCGTTGGATCGAGCTCATTCGGGGCTGTACGGATGACGACCTCTGGGTCTCCCACGGGCGCGCCCTGGCTCAAGCCTCCCTGTTCCGCGCAGCGACATTGTCGGGCGCTGTCACGCACGGGATCACATTCGGCGATCCCCAGTACCGCGTTGGTGGAGATAGCTGGTGCCACTTCCTGATCGCGTCGAGAACTGGTTCGGGAGTTTCGCAGTGGCTCGGTGAACAGCTCATTGACCTTCCGCATGAAGGGGTAGACTTCCGCAGCATTCCCGCACGGAGGAGGGTGTACGAGTTTCTCTTCCACGATCCCGCGGTGACGCCGACTTCTCCAGGTCCTGGAGTCCGGACATTTCCTGATATCGGTCAGGTGACTGTCCGCTCACACCAGGCGCTCTGCGTGTTCCGTGCGGGTCCTCCCCTGGGCCTCAAGCGCTACGCTGCCGGCGAGTACGGGGCGTACGGGCATAGCGACCCTGCGAGCGGCGCTTTCCTCATCGAACATGATGGTCGATTCATTGCGTGCGGTCCGGGTCCGGTCTACAGGAGAGACACCGCACTGCACAACGTCGTCACGATCGATGGACAGGGACAGGTCGGGGATTCAACGGTATGGCTTCCGGATTTCTTTCCGCCTGAGGTCCTTTCACCGACACCGGACGTAGAGTCGGACGGACTTCGCGCTTCCGTCTTCGTTGATCTCACGGGAACCTATCTGCCCCATCTAGGTGTCGAGCGCTGTACGAGAGCAATGTTTGCGGACCCGGAGAGATTTGTCCTGGGTGTTGACGCCCTGGTGTGTGCCCGGG
>JAGDMJ010000519.1 GCA_017860555.1 Bacteroidota bacterium | reverse complement strand
TTGACTTTCTCCATTGGCACGGCGAAGGCGTATGAGTACAGCGTGCTTGAATACCCCTGCGCGTTCTGGCAATATGGCAGCGTGACGAGTTCCATTCCGCCGCCCGATGCGCCCGGGGATTCCATGCTCCATCACCTGAACAAGGTCGCCTCGCTGTTTTACTATTCCGATCAGGGGATCAAAGCCTTTGAGCCGTTCCAGTATCAGGCCTATACGGAGATCGGATACTACGGCTATGACATCACGGATCTCAGGGGACTTCTCACGACGGTCACGAGCCCGACCAACATTATTCTCGCTCCTCGAAACGTTGAATTGAAATTCAATCCCTCCGTAATGTACGGCGTTTACACCTGGCTGAGGGATCACGGGTCGAATATCATCTACATCTACGGAGAGAAAGATATCTGGAGCGCAACGGCCATGGAGCTTTCGGGCAAGACCAACGCGCTCAGGCTGATCCACAAAGGAGGGAGCCACCGCGTCAGGATCAGGGACCTGTCGCCCGAGCAACAGAAAGTCCTCTATTCAGCACTTACACGGTGGTTGAGCCTATCACCCGACGAATTGACAGTGGTTTCGTCTTCTGCAAGGTAACGAGCGGTTCCCGTGCCATCGCTGTCTTCTCTCACCACAGGGGAAGAAGGGCAGTGGGCTCTGGTGAACGGAACAGATCCATCACATGGTGGCACTGGCTGGCACCTGTCCCTCAAGAATGCGATTCAACTCACGGACGTTGAGGGATGTCGGAATGCCAACGGGATGCCAGTGCTTTCTGCACCCCGAATAATCGAACAGGACGCACTGAGCGGGGACGTCGTAGCGCTTCAACTCCCACCCGCCTTCCAGCAGCTGTGTGACGCACGCCGTTGCGATGATGCCGAGCCGCGGACGGCAAGGATGCGGAGACCAACGGCGGAGATCCTATTCTTCAAGCCTATTTTGTTCGACCTCTTTCACGGTTTGCTAAGGGAAGGTTTCATCTCGTGCAGTTCTTTGAGAGAGTGGAAGAAGTCGTGACCGTCAGGGACGATGGTCTCGAGTGAATCAAAAAGCAGGCGGTTTTCGCGGAAGTGTTCTTCCGACTTGCTGACCTGGACGAGCCGCTGGCTAGAACTCCTGTAGGCAAAAGGCTGTCCTGCTTCAATATCTTTCCGGAGCAGGCGCACGATCGCCTCCCTCTCTTTTTGCTCATCAGCCAGCGCGCGATAGATCGAAGCCTGGATGAGATACGCAAACGGATGGGATCGCTGCCGCAACTCCCTTTCGATTTCATTCAGCGCTTCCGGATACCGTTGGAGACGGAACAGGGCAAACGCCCTCAGCACGGATGACTGTGGATAGCGCGGGGAGAGCTGTTGCAGTTCCTCCACCGAACGGAGCGCGTTCTCCCATTGGAATTGATCGAGGTATCCCTGTGTGAGATGCCAGCGGGCCATGAGGTTGCCTGGATTGGCCGTGACGGCTGCCTGGTATCCTTTGTTCGCCGCGGGGCGGTTATGCCGCTCGCGGTCTAGCATGGCCTGCCCAAGATGCACTTCGGCATCGACGACCTTCAGCTGTGCTCTGCCATAAAACAGCGCCAGCAACACCCAGACAATCAACGGCACAACGGCTGCCCGGGGTCGTGAAGCGAACAAGAGCGTGGATGCCTTCTGTTCCCGGGCTGAAAACGCCCGCGAAAAGAGAAGCCCCATCAACAGCCAGGCAAACATGGCGATCGGTGGCTGACGGAGCGTTACGTTGGCAAGATTGTCGACGGCGATCCCCGCGATCGCGCTGACGATACCGGCGGCCATCCAGCGTTCCCAGGCTTTCCCGGTTCGCACCACGGCAATTCCCCGCCGGACAACGAGGCCGACCAGGGCAACGGAAAGCAGGAGGCCGAGTAATCCGTACTCCACCCCGATCTCGATGAGCTCATTGTGAGCGTGCGGAACAACGTCCTCGCTGGATACCATCCAGTAGTCTGGAGAACGATAGTCGAATACCGTGCGTTCGTAGCTTCCCATCCCGTGGCCAACGACCGGTGAAGCGAGTAAGGCATCTTTCCCCGCCTTCCAGAAATAGATCCTGCGTGCAAACGATGACTTAGGGCTCTCGCTGAACATCTGGGAGAATCGCGCTCCGATGTCCGGACGTACAACCGTAATCAGAATAGTCCCACCGGCAATAGCGAGAATCAGGATCACGACGACCGGTGCCAGCTTCTTGAATCGCACGGTAAGGAGCGCGAAAACTGTCATTGAAGCGATCAATCCGAAAACAGCGCTGCGCGTCTGTGTCAGGAACAACATCAGGATCACGGCCGCGAGGAGCCCAAAATGAAGGGAGGACGATCTGTTATTGCGGCGGTTCGCGAGTACATGGGCAAGCAGAAGGGGGAAGGCCAGCACGAGATACGATCCGAAAGCGATACTGCTTCCCAGGAGAGAAGGAATGCGCTTTTCCGGGCCGATGAAGAATGTGAATGAGAACAGCTCAACGTCAAGATACTGAAGCATGCCGATTGTGCAGAGGCCGACCGTCAACCAGGTGATGGCTCGCAACAGCCGGGTAACGTGTTCCCGGCTTGAGTATGCGTGGGAGGCTACCGAAAAGACTAGAAGCGAGGAAATCCCGAATAGGAAAGCCTTCGATGTGTATACCGGATCATAACTCCACCACGCGGAAAAAGCGAAAAGGGCGAGATGGGCACCAAGAAGGATCATGGCGGTCCTGGAGGGGATCTCCCATCTTCCATCACGGAGAATGGCAGACAACAGCAGTGCGGCCGCGCAGGTGCTGCCAAAGACAAACAGCGGCCCCTTCGCGATGGTGCTGTCCATCGCAGTTGGCCAGACGGCAGCCGAGGTGAGCACCAGCAAGGAGA
>JAGDMJ010000518.1 GCA_017860555.1 Bacteroidota bacterium | reverse complement strand
TCCTCGTCACGATCCCCGCTTTCGCCGCCAGGGTCGCCTGATCCAGCGACTTGTTCTCCCGCGCTTCGCGCAACCTCTCACCGATACTGGACTTCATGAGTCCTCCCGGACATGTTTGTCACTTTCTTCTTGACAAGACGACATTTATGTCGTATCTTCAAGGGAGAGTATACACAATAAAAATGACTGTGTCAAGTTTTTTCGCCGGAGGCCTTATGGAAAAAGGACAGGTAAATTATCTGGTGGGTGTCGGTGGCTGGGAGCACGACGTGTTCGACGAGTGCTTGTACCCTCACGCGGGGCTCACGGCGGCGCAGAAGCTCTCTTATTACGCCGGCTTTTTCGAAACCGTTGAAATCCGTCCGACATTCTGGGATGAGACGCTGAAGGCGGAGGACGCGAAACCCTGGGTCGACGCGGTGGCCCATGCCCGGACTTTTTTGTTCAACGTCAAGTTGCACGGGCTTTTCACGCACAAGAGGACGGTCGACAGGGCCGTCGCAAAGAACACCACGGGCATCCTCCGGCACCTGCAGGACCGCCAGAGGCTGGGCGCGCTCCTGATGCAGTTCCCCTACGAATTCACCAACACGAGCTCGAATAGGATCCACCTCGCACGGCTTGCCGAGATCTTCAGAGGCTTCCCGGTTCATGTGGAGCTTCGCCACGACTCCTGGCGGACCCCTTCGCTCAAGAACTTTCTCGCCGAGAATTTCCTTTCCCCGGTCAACGCGGATATGCCCCGGGTGAAACATCTGATGCCGTTCTCTCCGAACACTCCGGGAGAGACGGCATATTTGAGACTGCATGGGAGGAATGAAAAGGGGTGGCTGCTGGGCAATTACGAGGCTCGCTACGATTACCTGTACAACGCCCGCGAGCTTCAGGAGCTTCGCCGGCGGCTGGCGGCGCTCGCAGTCCGCTGCCAGCAGGTGATCATCATTTGCAACAACACCACGCGGGGAAAAGCTGTCGCCACCGCGCTACAACTCACCGGCATGCTCCGGCCTGAGAAGGCCGGGATGGAGCCCCTCGCGGTGCCTGCCGCGGCATTCAATGCTTTCTCCGTACTTCAGGATATTGCCACGCCCTTCGAATCACAGGGGTCACTCTTTGGCGCGGCGGAGTATCGCGCCGCAATGTAAGGTCTCCATCAGGTGCGCTTCCCCCCCGAAGGCCGCCGCTGTCGATCATGCGGCCTTCCATGTCCCCACGCCTTTTTCTGCTGTGTTATGAAGGGACGCTTTTTCGCCTTCCACGCCGGAACCGCCGGCTCCGACACGGTCTTCGACACATTGGTGACGAACGATCCCTGGAATTCATACTCTGCCGCCGAGGGCGCGAGACCGGCACGCACCGGCCCCTGAAAGATCTCCCGGGCAACGTTTTTCGTGTCTTCGCTCTTCCGGAGTACGCGCTCCGTGTACTTCTTCTTCCAGAGAGGATGCCCGAGACGCGCTTCCATCCGTTCGGATGATGCCTGCCGGAACGTTGCGAGGAACTGCTTCATATCGGAGGTGTCTTGCTTCCCGCGGACGATCAGCGTCAGTACGTCGGGCAGGAAGCTGTACGCATAGACATCGAAGTGCTGATTCCAGGACGCTTCTCGCAGGGCGTCCAGCACGCCAAGCAGGATATCGCGCTCGTTGAAGAAGGACCCCGGCTTGGAGGCGGGAAGGGCGATCAGGTATCTGTGCATCCCCCTGTAGTTGAATCTGTTGGACGGGGCGCGATCTTTCGCGCTGCTCGGCAGATGCATCTCAGTCGTCGTCGCCATATGTCCACCCCCCTACATGTGCCATTCAACATTGTTGTACGGCAGGAACACGCCTGCCGTGTCCCTACAGAATGCCTTTCGTCAACCCGCCATCGACACTGATGGTCGCTCCCGTGACGAAGCTGGCTCGCTCCGATGCAAGGAAAACGATCACATTCGCAAGCTCCTCCGGCGTGCCGTAACGTTTCACCGGCACCTCGCGCACCAACTCGGCGACATACTGTTCCGGTGTAATTCCCTTCGACGCGGCACGCGCATCCGCGATCTCTTTCTGTCGTGCCGTGAGAATGAACCCGGGCGTGATGCTGTTGACGAGAATCCCTTCGCTCGCATACTGATTGGAGAGAACATGCATGAGCCCGAGAATCCCCGGCCGCACCGTGGAGGAAATTACCAGGTCATTGATCGGCTGCTTCGCCGTGATCGAGGTGATGGCGATGATCCGTCCCCACCTCCTTTTGCGCATGTGCGGGAGCACCTCGCGGATGCAGCGGATGGTGCTCATCAGGTTGAGCGATATTCCCTTTTCCCACAACGTGTCATCCAGGTCCGGGAACGAAGCCACCGGAGGCCCGCCGGCGTTTGTGACAAGGATATCGATCCTGCCGAATTCCTTCACCGTGCTGGCCACGAGCTCTTTGATCTGGTGCGCATCGGTGACATCGGCGACGATGGGAACCACCCGAGCCTCGCTCTTGGGCGCTTTACCCGCGATCTCCCGCGCCGCCGCCTGAAGACGCCCGGCATCCCGAGAGCTGATGACCACATTCGCCCCTTCGTCGAACAAGCCCCGCGCAGTTGCCTTGCCAAGCCCCTGGCTCGCGGCACAGACAATTGCCACCCGACCACGCAACCCAAGATCCATAGAAATACCCTCTTAATGAACGGCGATCATCTTTTCGATACCGCTCCTGATCATCATGACCGCGATCGCGGCCAGAAGGAATGTCTCAAGGATATTCACGCCGATGGAATTATCCCCCGCTGTTGCAGGTTCTCACGGATCTTCTTGACCGCCTCCTCCTCCGTGATCTTCAGGCGGACACCTGCACTCCGAACAGCATGCTCGAGTGAATCCCGTTTCGTTGTCAGCCAGAGC
>JAGDMJ010000517.1 GCA_017860555.1 Bacteroidota bacterium | reverse complement strand
AGCGGCGATACCGGCAAACCGATCGTTATGAACGACCAGGCAAGGGTCCAGTCGGAGCTCATTCTCAGGATTGCCCGCAATATGGCCGCACAGGTGAGTATCAGAAATGCCGGGGGCAAAGCACCGGCGGTTGAGATACAGCTCAATTAGCGAACCGAGATTATGGATTTCCGGGGAGGCATCGAAGCACGCATCGAACAGTCGCTCGACAGCACGCGCCCGTATCTCCATGCCGATGGGGGAGACGTCAAGCTGATCCGCTTCAGGCCGGAAGGGGTGCTTGAGCTTCAGTGGATCGGCACCTGCGCGGTCTGCCCCATGTCGCAGTTGACGTTACGGGCAGGTATCGAGCGGGCCGTCATGCATGATGTGCCGGAAGTGCGCAGGGTGGAGGCGGTGACACTCTAGCGAGGCCAACTGATGAAAAACACAAAGAGCGCATATACGCGTGACCTTTCGGCCGATGAGGTGAAGCAGCATCGCCTCATGGTGACAAAGGACGCGCTCGGGTTCTTCCCAAAGCCATTCAAGACATTCACGCTGCGCGTGGGATCGGCAGAGCAGGAGACGGCGGTGGAGGCGATCGAATGCCATTGCATGGGCCTGGCTCAACCGCATGAACATTATTGGCTCCCTGTGAAGGCAGAACCTTCGGAGCATCCCTGGGAGCGGGGCAAACGGGTGACGATCCGGAAGAATGAAAAGGGATACTCATTCGAGATCCTCTGAAGGGGACCGGAGACCCGTGGTGCCCCTGTTGATGAGAGAAGGAGAAGACATCCATGATTGAGGGGGAGGGACGGCAGATGAGAAGAATCACTCAGACAGATTACAGGGCACTCCAGGATGCAAAACGGTTGCTCGAACGTCCGGGACTGACAGCACGGATTGCCGAAGTGATGGGCAGGCCGATCGAGCGCGGCTTCGAGTTTCTTCCTGATGACTGGCGGGAGCGTATTAGTCTGGCCACCAGAGTAGCCTTGATGAAGGGGCTGAACGCCGCTGTCGGGACCCTGGGCGGCACCCAGAAGAGGCGGTCACGAGACGCCATGCACAAACTTCTCGTTGCCGCTTCCGGAGCCGGAAGCGGCGCCATGGGGATCCTGGCGCTGCCGTTCGAGCTCCCGGTTTCCACATGTTTGATGCTCCGTTCGATTGCCGATATAGCCCGCAGCGAGGGGCATAACGTGGACAATCCCGAGGTCCGGCTGTCGTGCGTCGAGGTGCTGGCTCTTGGCGCCAGGGATGCCGGCGACGATGCCGTGGAGAGTGGCTACTGGGCGATCCGGGCAACGATGGCGAAGGCCGTGTCCGAAGCCGCTTCGTATATTGCCGAACGGGGGGTCGTCGAGGAAGGGGCTCCGCCTCTTCTTCGGCTGATCATGCGTGTTGCGACCCGGTTTGGCGTCGTCGTCAGCGAGCAAGTGGCGGCGAAGGCTGTGCCGGTTGTCGGAGCCTTCGGCGGCGCCACGATCAACTATCTTTTCATGGACCACTTCCAGAAGATGGCGAAGGGCCATTTCATCGTCAGGAGACTGGAGACGAAGTACGGGCAGGGAGTGGTGCAGGAAAATTACAGGCTAGCCGCCGTCTAGATCGCCCGAAAATACACCGCTTGATCAAGAAAGCCCCGCCAGAGCGGGGCTTTCATTTTTGGAAGAGAGGGGATCAAAAGATTCCCTTCTATTCCGTGCGCTTCTGGATTTCCACAAGCTTGCCATCTCGAAGCTGCATTATCCGTTCATGCATCTTCCGCACAAGGTTGTAGTTGTGCGTTGCCATGATGACGGCCGTCCCGCGCGTGTTGATGTTCTTCAGGAGCTCAAGGATCTCATGTGATGTGTCAGGGTCGAGATTGCCTGTCGGCTCGTCGGCCAGAAGGAAGAGCGGATTGTTGATCAGGGCTCGGGCCACTGCCACCCGTTGTTGTTCACCCCCGGACAGTTCATGCGGCATTTTGTTGCGCTGATGGCTCAGCCCCACGTCAGCGAGCGCGCGCAACACCCGTTTCTTGATCTCTTTTCCTTTCGCCCCCGTGACGTGGAGCGTGAAGGCCACATTGTCGAACACGTTGCGATCTTCCAGCAATCGAAAATCCTGAAAGACGATTCCCAGAGTCCTCCGCAGGTACGGTTTTTCCCTCTGTACGATCGTCGCACTGCTGTACTTGCCAACGACGACCGTCCCGCGCTGCGGCTCGATGTCCATGTACATGAGCCGCAAGAGGGTGCTCTTCCCGCAGCCTGTCTGTCCTACCAGGAACACAAATTCTCCCGGCTTGACCTGCAGGGAGATGTCATGAATGATGGGGGAGTTGCCAAACGAAAACGACACATTCGTGAAGGTGATCATGGTTGCTTCCCGAGCGCCGAACGACGATGTATGGCGATGAAGACCGCCAGTTTTATGGCCTCGATCATGCTTCCCGCGTCGGCGCATCCCGTGCCGGCGATGTCGAATGCGGTCCCATGGTCGGGCGACGTGCGTACGACAGGCAATCCCAGAGACACATTGACTCCCCTGCCCGCCGCCAGCATCTTCAGCGGTATGAGTCCCTGGTCATGGTACATTGCGACGACCGCATCGTATGACCCTGGGGCATAGCGGGCAAAGAAGGCATCCGCGGGAAAAGGGCCGGCCACGCGCATGCCCGTTCGCCGGAGCGCCTGAAGCGCAGGGATGATCAATCGGTGTTCCTCGGTTCCCAGATCCCCGCTCTCGCCGGCGTGCGGGTTGAGCCCTAGCACAGCCAGGGATGGACGGCGTATTCCCCAGTCGGTACGCAGTGCTTCGTGAATCACCTGCACGCGTTCGCGGATCAGCGCGCCCGAAATCTGCCGGGCGACCTGGGCGACCGGCACATGGATCGTGATCAA
>JAGDMJ010000516.1 GCA_017860555.1 Bacteroidota bacterium | reverse complement strand
CGGTACGCCGGATAGAAGCGGGTCGAGATGTCGTAGATTTCTCGCTGGGAGTATTTCTGAGGAGGGGTTGCTGTACCAAGTGCAACAATGCGAGGCGATGATGCCATGGAATCTCCGGTCTTGTGTACCCCTTAAACGGCAGGGCTGAGGGAATAATTCCACGGGGATGGAATCACGTTGCTGAACGCACCTTTCTGAATGCACCTTCCTGGAACTAATTCAGGGCAGGGGTGTAGTCTCGCGGTACCGGGCCGGAAGGCGAGTACAACTCCAGGAACTTCGTAAGGTGTTCCAGTATCGGCGCTGCTTCGGTGAATTGCATGAGCTCCATGCGTACCCTGGAGACATGAGGCATCCCACGGAGAAAGCCGGAGTAGTGTTTGCGCAATTCGATGACGCCAACCCTTTCCCCTTTGAACTCGACTGACAGCCGCAGGTGCTCACGGAGAAGATCCACACGCTCTTCGATGGTTGGCTCGGGAAGCAACTCTCCGGTCGCAAGGAAATGCCTGGTTTGCCGGAAGATCCAGGGATTGATCAACGCCCCGCGACCGATCATCACGGCGTCACAGCCGGTCGTCTCAAAGGCCGACTTGACATCCTGGGGGGTCACGACGTCTCCATTCAGGATCACAGGTATCGAGACTGCTTCTTTGATCATCGGAATCCAGCTATAGTCGACCGAGCCTTTGTGCCCCTGCTCCCTTGTCCGGCAATGGACGGTCAAGGCCGCGATTCCGACCTGCTCGCACATACGTGCTACATCGACGATCCGGATGCTCTGCGCATCCCACCCGAGTCTGGTCTTCAATGTGACGGGGACTTTCACGGCCTTGACAACCGTTGAAGCGACCTTCTCCATCCTGGGTAAATCGCGCAACAACCCCGCACCGGCGCCACGCATCGCCACGTCCCTCACCCAGCAACCGCAGTTGATGTCAATCAGATCGGGATTGAAGCTCTCGGCCAGTTGGGCTGCTCCTTCCATGGCGTCGACGTTTCCACCGTAGATCTGGATGCCGACGGGCCGTTCTTCCTCCCAGAAGAGCATCTTCTGTTTGGTCTTCTTGTTTCCCCGCACGAGGCCGTCAGAGTTCACGAACTCCGTGTATACCATATCTGCGCCCATTCGCTTGCAGATCACGCGGAATGGGAGATCTGTCACATCTTCCATCGGTGCAAGGAAAACGCCCTGATCTATGTCAATTTTGCCGATTCTCACACTATAAGATAGCCAGATTGCGGGGGAGAAGCAAGAAAAGCAGGGGGTCGGGGATTGGAGCTCAGGGATTGGACGTGGTGGTACTGTGGGACCCATCCAAAGCCTTGAATAGATCTTGACTAAGAGCGAATCAGGATGACAGACGCGGGACCCATCCAAAGCCTTGAATGGATCCTGACTAAGAACGAGTCAGGATGACCAGGCGCTGGATCATCCTTCGACCCTGGTTCCAACTCCAGGTCTAGAACACCTCCCCGCTCCTCCACTTCTCCACCATGCGGGTCCAGAAGGCCTCGTAGTATGGCTGGCGGAAGAGCGTATACGATGCGATCGAGACAAGTCCGTCAGTGAAGAACCGCCGCTGGAACGTGTACACGTTCACGGCGTCGTCCCCGCGCAGATCATAGTACCAGACCTGACGGTCTTTCGTGTTCATGACATCCACCGGAGGGCCAAGGATTATGTACACCATGCCCTGGTCGGTCCTCCACCCTTCCTTCGTCGACGAAAAGCGTTGGTTCGCCTCCTCCACCCGGCTATAGTATTGATTGATCAACTTTGCCGCCTCTGACTTATCCGACCGGAAAGTGAGCCAGAGAGAATCGAAGCGTGTTCGGGCGATCTCGGGAGTAGGAGCTTCACGGAGCAAAACCATTTCGTCTCGCCGGGCAATGTAGACCATCGCTTCGATCAGCTCCGTCAATGTGGACGGTCTTGGAAATGCCGGACCGCCGATCGAAATGAATCGTTCGGCGCGAAGGAGCGTGTCATGCGGTTCCGGCCCGTCAACCGGCGTCGACACCTGGAACGCAGCCTTGTAGTTACCCAGCGGCAATCCCCGCAATGAGATCGCAAGCGTTGCCGCCTTCGTCCCTGTAATCGGGCGAGTCGCCGCTTCTGCCGTGTCCGGACTTTCAAAGCTCACCATGCCGTATCCCAGGGGCAGATCTTGAATAGTCAATGCCATAGGTGGCGAAGCCGGAGCCGTATCGGACCGGTAGCGCACGAGATCCAGAGTTGCCGTGGAAGCACTGGCAGGATTGAGGTTGACGAGCTTCACCGCGCATTCAAGGGAATCCAGACCTACAGGGGCAAAGAAAGGAACCACAGGCAGAAACGATCCACGGTCCGTTCGCGCCTGCACGAGGATTTTTCCCATATGCGGGAGAAGAGCGGCCGAGTCGGGAATCCCAACAGTCTGGCGCCGGACAGTGGTTTTCTCGCTGCTCAGGTTCTCGAACGTGACGTCAACGGAGTAGTCACCCGGAGGGAGATCAAGGCGCCGGCGGAATAGGAACGGTTCGTGTCTTTGGGTCTCGCGATAGGAGGAAACGACCATCGTGTCCCTCCACGTCCGCTCAAGAACAAAAGTCTGGTCCTTTGCATTAAGCAAATCGACCCGCACTTCGCTCATGGCACGGAATCTCTCTCCCACTTTTTCGAACGTCAGCGAGGTTGAAGGGACGGAAAGGTGAAGGTCCAGGCCTGATGGCTCGCCGGGAACCGACGGAACCGTTTCCATGTCAAAGGAAGGGATGCCAGGGACATACGCTGCCCTGCTGGCCTGATACTGATCGATCGCGGGTGGAGTGTAGCATCCGGACACCAGGCCGGAAAGCAGGATCCCGGTCAGAACAGAGCTTGCATGGCACCGCATGAGAAT
>JAGDMJ010000515.1 GCA_017860555.1 Bacteroidota bacterium | reverse complement strand
ATCCGGAGCATGATGTCCGCGTCATAGCTCCGGTCCGGGGCCTTCTCCTGGATCTCCTGGTAGGCCTTGCGCGCTTCCTCGTACTTGAACTTCTGCATCTTGTTCTCGGCGTCCTTGAACTTGTCCACCGGGTCAAAGGGCGGCTCCTTGGCGCAAGCGGCGAGAAGGACGAGGAGGCATATGGTCAGGATCTTTTTCATCGGGAATGACTCATGGAGATTGCACAGATCTCACCGATTGTCGTATGGCTTTGACTGCATCTGCGGCCATCGGCGAAATCCGTGGAAGGAGCTTGGGGGTTGAGAAATGGTGCCGAAGGGGGGACTCGAACCCCCACGGGAGTGATCCCACTGCGCCCTGAACGCAGCGCGTCTACCAGTTCCACCACTTCGGCACGGGGGTCATATTAAAGAGAAACGGCCGTTTTGTCAATGGATAAATCAACACCCGCGCCTCCCGAGGCCGGTCGGTCTCTGCGCGGCCCAGCGCCTATCGAGCCCTCTCTTCGGATGAGTCCAAACGCAGATTGATGGGCCTGATCTCCCAGGCTCCGCCCGTAGCGAGATCGATGACCGCCCCCGGAACGATCCAGAGGATGTTCCCGCAGATCGTTGCGCCGAAATTGAAGTCCTTCTCGATATCATACGTCCGCTTGTAGGCCCCCTTCTGCACGAGAAGATTCTGCGAGTCCCGTTTCACCGTCAAGGTGCACGGCGTTTTGCACGACTGGGTGCCGATCGATGCCGTAGCGCCGGGGGGCGTGGTACTGATCTTTAGTTCCTGAGACGTTCCGTGAACAAGTGTCCCGCATCCCTGCGCTCCGAGGAGCAGCAGGAGTGACAAGGCGGCCAATGGTTTCATGAAGGTTCCCCCTTTGCACGGCAATTATAGGCCCGTGCGGAATCCCTGTCAACCGCAGCCAGGCCCATCTTGCCTTGACAAAGCCGGAGAGCACCGATAGAATATCCGTCAACCGAGCTCTCTCGAAGAAAAGGAACACCCTATGAACATTCGCCGAACGATCCTCGCTGCCGCAGTTCTCGCGCTCTCCCACTTCGTCGTGTACCCCTCGCCGGCCCAAGCCGACTTCAAGAAGACCAAGATCGCGGTTCTGGACTTCCAGATGCAGGGCGACGACCAGAACGCTTCGAAGGACATGGGCAAGATCGTGGCCGAATGGCTCATCACCGGCCTCGTCGAGACCGGCCGGTTCGACGTCATCGAGCGCAGGCTCCTCGAGAAGCTCCTTGAGGAACAGAAGCTCGGCGCCACCGGCGCTATCGACCCGAGCAGCGCCGCCCAGCTCGGCAAGGTCCTGGGCGTCAAGATCATCGTCTCGGGCACCGTGACGAGCCTCGAGGGCTACACGGAGATAAATGCTCGGCTGATCAACGTGGACTCGGCATCGATCATCGCGGCCGAGAAGGTACGGGCCAGCAGCGCCGAAAAGCTCCGCGACCTCGTCGCCAAGATCACGGAAAAGATCGCCCTCGCATTCCCCATGGAAGGCTACATCGTGCAGCGCAACGACAAGAAGGTGACGATCGACCTGGGCATGCAGATCGGCGTCAAGACCGGCATGAAGTTCATGGCCTTCAAGGAAGGGAAGGTCATCAAGCATCCCAAGACGGGCGAAGTGCTTGATGTGGAAGTGATCGAGATCGGTCTCATCGAGGTCAAGGACGTTCGGGACAAGACCTCGACGGGAGTGATCGTCCAGGAGACGGCGCCGAACACGGTGGCCTACGGCACGATGGTAAGAAGCACACAGAAGGAAAGCCTGGGAGAGGAAGAGTCCGACAAATCGGTCCAGGAGGATTCGAGCGATCGGCGGGGGCTAATCCCCATGCCCCGCTTTTTCCGGAGGGAGTAACGGATACCAGCCGCACATTTCCTTAAAGAAACCACAACGGCCGCGTCACTGACGCGGCCTTTTTTCATTCCCGCCGCCAACGGGGATTTCTGTCCAGGATCAGTAGTACCAGTTCATCCGCGCGGTGATATCGGAACGGTAGTGGTTGTAGGTCCGCTCGCGCAGCGCATCGAGCGACAGGCTCGTGTTCGTCGTGAACCGGAGGTTCTGCTGCAGCGCGGCCGTCACGCTCTGGTGCTGGTCCCCCATCCCGTAGTAGAGCCCCTGCAACCAGAGGTTCACCTTCCAGTCCCGGGTGATGTTCACCATGATGCCGCCGGTGCCGCCGAAGCCGAGGGCATAATCCTGCTCCAGCCGCGTGCTCGCCAGGAGATCAGTCTCCGCAAGCAGATAGGCGATGCCGGTCCCGCCGATCGCGGTGCTCAGGCCCCCGCCCGCGTTCAGGCGCGGCACAGGATGGTCCCCTCCGTCAGCAAGTGTCATTTCCTCGACGCCGGCGTTCACTTTCCAGGAGACGGGTTTGAAGATGCCGTTCCACGGCGAGAGGGAAAGGATGTCGACCACGCGCCACCGGTGCAGCCGCAGCTTTTCGTCGTCGAAGTAGTATCGGAACGAGAACTCCATGAAGTTGATCTGCGCGCCGCGCACGTACCCCTCGTCGAGGTCTGTGATATCGTGGTATGCTGCCCGCCATTCGAACTCGCCGAACCACGAATCGGACCGGTACCCGCCACCGGTCCTGACCCGCGCCGACAGGTGGCCCTGGTCCGGCGGCGTCGGGGTCTGGATGGGATAGGGGTCCTCAGGTGGCGTGCCGAGCGTGCTGCGCGCCGCCAGGATGTCCAGGAACTGCTTCTGGTACTGCTCCCGCTCCAGCTTCCGCATCGTAGCACGGTACTGCGAGAGCTCCGTGGACAGGTCGAGGACCTCCCGCTTTTCCTCAAGGGGCAGGTTAGCGGACAGCACGCTTGACGGCGTCCGCTTCCCGTCCACCACCTCGAAGGTCATGTCC
>JAGDMJ010000020.1 GCA_017860555.1 Bacteroidota bacterium | reverse complement strand
CGCAGTTCGAGGATCTCCTCGTGGGACACAATGAGGTTGAGCTCAGACAGAAGGTCGGCTGCTTTCTCTGCTTTCTTCCGGTCGATGGCAATGAGAAACTTCTCTTTCAGGATCAGCGCCCGCTGCTGTTCTTCGGTTGAAAGGGAACTGGGGATTGATTCAGGGACCGGGAACGGACTGAACTCCCGCGGAATTGGCGGCTCGAACGGTGCCTCCTCTGCCGGAGGAGGAGCAAGCGAAGATGGAGTAACGGGCTCAGGGACAGGAAACGGACTGATTTCCCGCGGTGTCGGCGGCTCGAACGGTGCCTCTTCTGCCGGAGGAGGAGCAGGTGAGGACGGGGATGCGGGCCCCGGCAAATTATCGGGCGGTGCCTGGGAGGACGCCTTGGGAACGGTCTTCTTCTCCTCCTCCTCAAGACGATTCAGCTCCGCGGCTTCCGACCGTCGGCGGATCTCTTCCAGCATCCGCTTCCGTTCTTCGTCTTTTTGTTTCAGCCGATCGTCGGAATCCATGGCGTGCTTTGCAGCCCCAAAGGAAGAGTGAGTTCACAGGAAAAACACTGAAAAATATATCCAAAAGTGAATCGAATGTCAATTGCGCGATTGCCAGCAGGTACCTCTCTGGATGCCGCGGAAAAAGAGCCTACCTCTCCCTCCGCTTGCTTTCTTTGATTTGGTTTGATTACATTGCACACACTTTTGCCACAACTCAGGACCCTCTCATGACACTCTTCCTCGGTTTTGTGATTGTCGTGGCCCTCTTGGTCGTGTGGGCCATCGCGTTGTACAACCGGTTCGTCACTCTGCGCAATCAGGTGTTGAACGGGTGGAAACAGATCGACGTTCAACTCAAACGCCGGCACGATCTCATTCCCAATCTGGTCAACACGGTCAAAGGCTACATGGAGTTTGAGCAGGACACGCTGCTGAAAGTGATCTCCGCACGGAACGCCGCAGCCTCGGCAAAAACGGTGGGGGAGGCAGCTGAGAAGGAGAGCATATTGACCAGCGCGCTGGGAAAATTCTTCGCCCTCGCGGAAAACTATCCCACGCTCAAGGCCAACGAGAACGTCAGACAGCTGCAGGAAGAATTGTCCAGCACCGAGAACAAGATCGGTTTTGCACGACAGTTCTACAACGATATTGCCACCAAGTTCAATATCGCCCTGCAGGTCTTCCCGGGCAACCTGATCGCCGGGATGTTCGGATTCCAGGCGGCTGAACTCTTCGAAATCCAGGACGCGGCCGAACGCACGGTCCCCAATGTCGATCTTTCGCTGAAGAAATAAGTGGCCACCGCTCCAAGGAATATTTACGAGCAACAGGCGGCCAACAGAAGAAACACCGTGCTGGTGATGGCCGTCTTCACCCTGTTCGTCGGGCTCCTTGGCCTGGGATTCGATGTCTTCATCCTCGGGTTTCCCGGCGACGAGTATGGAGTCGATTTCCCGTATGCCACGGTCATCGCCCTGGTCATCGGCACCGGGAGTGCGCTCTGGAGCCTCCAGGTCGGCGCTAAATCAGTCCTCGCTTCCTCAACCGCCGTGCCGATCCTGCACGGGGATCCACGGTATCAACAGCTTTCCAATGTGGTGGACGAAATGTCGATCGCCTCGGGCCTCCAACGCCCCGCGCTCTACCTCATCGCCGATCCTGACCCGAATGCCTTCGCCACCGGAAAGGATCCCGAGCATGCATCGATCGCCGTGACGCAGGGGTTGCTGGACCAGATGAGCAGGGACGAGCTCCAGGCGGTCATCGCCCACGAGATGAGCCACGTCCGGAACTACGATATCCGGCTGATGACAGTGGTAGCGGCATTGCTCGGCGCCGTGGCGCTTCTCTCGGAGTTCGGGCTGCGATCAATGCGCTTCGGGGCGCTCGGCGGGAAGAAAAGTTCCAGCCGCAAGGGAGGCGGCGGGATCGTCCTGCTGGTGCTCTGGCTGATCGCGCTGGTGCTGGCACCGCTGGTATCACGCTTGCTGGCGATGGCCGTCTCGCGGCAGCGCGAGTACCTGGCCGATGCTTCCGGGGCCGAACTGACCCGCAATCCGGCTGCTCTCGCCTCGGCGCTTCAAAAGATCGACGCGGCGATTGAGCCTACACGGCTCATCAAGAAAGGCACCGCTCAGCTGTGCATCGGGGATCCGCTTGGCGCCGCGGCCAACGACAGCGAAGGATTCCTGGCGGATCTCTTTGCCACACATCCTCCGATGAGAAATCGCATCACATTGCTCAAAGCAATGGCGTATCAGCAGACCGGGGTGATACGGGGGTAGGAAAGATCAGATCTCAGACGCCTGAGATTCATTTCGCTTTTGCAAGGATCATCACCATATCCGCCTCGACATTCACCTGCGGGACTTCGATGATCCGCCCGATTTCCTCTCCGTTCTTCAGGAAGATGAATGTGGGGACGCGCTCGATGCGGTACTGTTCGGTGAGCCCATCATCGCTTTTCTTCGTCCTGTCCAGTGCGTACAGCTTAATGCTCTCGGGCGGAATCCCCGCCTCGTCGGCGGCCTTGAGGAAGCGGGGAACCTCCCGCTGGCTGTCGGAGCACCAGGTGCCAAGAAAAACGAGAGTCGATACTCCTGCATAGACGTTCCTGATCATCTGCACGAACCGCTGCTCCACCTGGACGGTATCATATCGTGCCTTGAACTCGTGATGCTCCCGGCCTTCCAGTACTGCCCGGTCAACCCACCCCCGCTCCATTTGAGCTTCATGTTGCCCCGCACATCCCGAAAGTACGAGCGCCACAAGGAGGAGGGGAACGGCCTGTTTCATCGGAGACTCCTGATTTACTTTGCCATCTCAATCTCGTATATTAATGTACCAAAACGCGTTTCCAGACACAACCGGATGACGAGATGGTAGAGCCTCTTGACCGGCGCTACGACGTCCAGGATATCGCCACCGTGGACGTGAAGGCGTTGGAGACCTTCCCCTACGAATACCCGGGGAAGGACATCGTGATCAACATTGATACCGACGAATTCACGGCGGTCTGCCCCTGGTCCGGACTCCCGGATTTCGCCACCATCCGCATCGACTATATCCCCGGCAAGCTCATCATTGAGCTCCGGTCGCTCAAGTACTATCTCCTCTCCTACCGAAACGTCGGGATCTATCAGGAGCATCTCGTCAACCGGCTCCTGGAGGACCTGGTCCGGTGCGCCAAACCGAAGTGGATGAAGATATCGGCAGACTACAAAGTGCGAGGAGGGATCCACACGGTGGCGAGCCGGGAGTACACCGGGAGCAAGAAGCTGCGGTAGCCTCATGTCCTCGACGCTGTTAATCGCACTCTACATTGCCTGCGAGCTGATCGCCAATATTACCGCCAATAAAACCATCCTGGTCTTGGGGGCCGCTGCGCCGGGCGGCGTCTTCGTGTACGCTCTCAGCTTTACTTTGATCGATCTGATCAACGAGCAGTTTGGAAAGCGGGGGGCCCGGCGGGTGGTCTTTGCGGCTTTTGCCGCGAATATTCTCTTCGCGCTCTACTCGACCCTTGTCCTCCTCCTCCCCTCTCCATCCTTTTACACAGGGCAGGAAGCATTTGCTCAGGTGCTCGGTTCCACACCCCGGATCGTCGCGGCAAGCCTGCTTGCCTACATCGTCAGCTCGCTGATCGATGTGGAGATCTTCGACGCGTGGAAACGGAAGGTTGGCGGACAGAAGTGGGCGGGTGTGCTGGCGAGCAATGCCGTGTCAACGGCGGTCGACAGCACTCTGTTTGTGGCGGCCGCGTTCGGGGGCACGCTCCCCCTGTTGCCGTTGATCGCGGGTCAGTACCTGATCAAGATGGCAATTACCGTTGTCAGCGTCCCGCTGATCTACGCGGCGCGCTCGGTGAAGGTCGGCCCCGCCGGGGATTGATCCGCCGGGGGAAAGAGGTTTGATGCAGGAGAATCGCCTCGCGCAGGTTGTGATGAAGGTGCCGAGCCGTGCCAAGGCTGTCCAGATCAATGGTGAAGTCGTCGATCTTGCGCCCCTTCTGTCCACGGCTGGAGAACGTCATGCGCCCTGTTGGATCAAAAGCATAGGAAAAGCCTCCCTCGCTCCCAAGCGCATTGCATCCCAGGACAAAGATTTGGTTCTCCGTCGCACGGGCCTTGAGCAGAGTTTGCCAGGCCTCATCCCGAACCTTCGGCCAACGCGCAGGAACGATCAGGATTTCCATACCTTCCTTTGCCAGAGCCCGGATGAGTTCCGGGAAGCGCAAGTCATAACAGATAACGACCCCCACCCGGACGCGGCGTCGCCGCAGCATCACGGTGAAGGTACCGAACGACCTTCCCGGGGAGAAGTACGTGTTGTCACCGGTTGGCTTGAAGAGATGAACTTTGTCGTAGCGGTGCACCAGACGTCCGCGATGGAAGACCATCGACGTGTTCGTCCGCGTGCCTGAACGGCCGGCTACGTAACTGCTCCCGGCGATGCAGCACAGGTCGTGCCGCAGGCTTAGCTCTGCAAATCGTGAAAAGTAGGAATCGCTCTGGGTGTGTGGTGTAGCGCCACCCGCAAGAGCGGCGTACCCTCCGTCGGCAAGTTCAGGCAAGACGAGCAGATCGAGCGCCTCCAGCTGGCGCGCGTTCCGCTGGATGTCAAGAGACGCTAAGCTGTAACAAAACCCCGCCTTGAGCCTGTTCATAGTCTGTCAGGCGCGCACGATTCAGTTACGCACGATGTTGATCGCCCGCTTCCCCTTGAGCTCGGTCTTGATGTCAAACGTCACCAGGTCTCCTTGTTTCAGAGTATCTCTGAACCCGGTCTCTTTGACGTTGCTCTGGTGAAAGAATATATCCTCCCCTCCATCCACCGTAATGAAGCCGTATCCTTTGGAACTATTGAAGAATTTCACTGTACCTGTCATGCAACTGTCCTCTCAGTCAATCGAAAAAAGAAAGCCCCGGCGTCTTTGCCGGGGCCGACACATAGTAGCAACGTCCCCGTCAGATCTTCGAGACGTTGGATGCCTGCAATCCCTTCGGTCCTTTTTCAACGTCAAACTGGACCTTGTCCCCCTCATTGAGCGTCTTGTAGCCTTCGCCTACGATGGCCTTATAGTGAACGAAGACGTCTTCACCCGACTCACGCTGGATGAATCCGAATCCTTTGGCTCCGTTGAACCACTTGACGACTCCCTTTTCCATGGGAGAACTCCTTTCAGAAGAGATGTTTCTGGAAACGTACGGCAAAGCCGTCCCCATTGCGGGGCACCTGAATATTGCCTCTTAATAGCCTAAACCTTTGCCGAACGCTCGAAAAGGAGCTCTACAGCAACGGAACCATTAAGTGCAACGTTGGGTGTACTTGTTTGCCGTGATAAGATAGGAGTTGGAGGAATCAATAGCAAGGGGGGGAAAATTGAAGAAGGGTGAGACGCCAACCATCTCACCCTTCCGTGGTTCAAAAGCCCCTCCCCCACCAGGAGGGGCTCTTGGATAACACCGTTACTGCAGCATCAAGAAGAATTCCCCACCAAGAGCTTTGGCGTACGTCACCGTAAACCAGCTCTGCATCTCCATTTCTTCCAGGAGCACCATTTCCAGGTATTCTCTCTCGGTCTGTGAGAGTCTCGGGAACGTGTAGTTGATCTTCATGGGGTCCTCCTTTCTTCTTGTGTGCTGCTATTCTTCGATACGAATATCATGCCACAAAGTTACCTGCGAAAACAGCCGGATTTGAGGAACCCTGTAGCTTTTTGTCCACATATGAGTAGCATTTTAGCCACATAGATTCCTGTGTGTCTACAAATGTCAATAGTTGTGAAAAAGCCTCACATTGAGTATATTTGTGACGGCAGACTTTGAAAAAACCCCAGGATTGCCACCCAACTATCTTACTCAGGAGAATCTGTAAATGCTGAAGGACATAGAGAAACTGCTCGGCGCCGATGCCAGAAACCTGCTCGAGCATCAAAGCAAAGGAATTCCCAAGGAGAGCCTCCACCTTCCCGGCCCGGATTTCATCGATCGCGTGATGGTGCAGACAGACAGGAAACCTGCGGTGCTCAAGAGCATGCAGTCACTGTTCGACCACGGCCGACTTGGCGGCACAGGGTATATGTCAATCCTGCCGGTGGACCAGGGCATCGAACACTCGGCCGGAGCATCGTTCGCTCCCAATCCGGAGTATTTCGACCCGGCGAATATCGTGAAGCTGGCACTCGAAGGGGGATGCAACGCCGTCGCGTCGACCTTCGGCGTCCTTGGCTCATGCGCCCGGAAATACGCGCACAGGATCCCGTTCATCGTCAAGATCAACCACAACGAGTTCATCTCCTACCCGAACACCTACGACCAGATCATGTTCGGAAACATCGACCAGGCGTTTGAACTGGGCGCCACGGCGGTCGGAGCGACCATCTATTTCGGGTCGGAAGAATCCAAGCGCCAGATCCAGGAAGTGAGCCAGGCGTTCGCCTATGCCCATGAGCTCGGCATGGCCACCGTGCTCTGGTGCTACCTGCGTAACCCGGCGTTCAAGACTGCGGAGAAGGATTACCACGTGTCGGCGGACCTCACCGGACAGGCCAATCATCTCGGCGTGACCATCGAGGCGGACATTATCAAGCAGAAGCTCCCTGAGAACAATGGCGGCTACAATGCGCTGAAGTTTGGGAAGACGCACAAGAAGGTGTACAGCGATCTGTCCAGCGACAATCCCATCGACCTGGTTCGGTACCAGGTGGCCAACTGCTACATGGGCAGGGCAGGATTGATCAACTCGGGCGGCGCGTCGTCGGGAGCAGGAGATTTGGCCGAGGCGGTGCGGACGGCGGTCATCAACAAACGCGCCGGCGGCATGGGACTTATCTCCGGTCGCAAGGCATTCCAGCGTCCGATGAGCGAAGGTGCCCAGCTGCTGAACGCGATCCAGGATGTCTATCTCGACAAGAGCATCACCGTCGCGTAACGCGGTTCAAGGAACATCATGTAGATGAAAACACACGTGGGGTCTGTCGACGAGACGCGACCCCACGGCTTTTTTTCTGACCGGCAGTGCCGGCGACGATCTCATCGACCCGGGTTTGCTGCCAGGGGTCAGTCTTCTCTCAATTCATTCCTCAGCACCAGAAGGACGGCCGATTGGGGGACAATGAGGTACTTGGATTCTTCGAACTCGACCTCGATGCCCTGCTCCCGTAAAAAGATCACCCAGTCCCCTTCTTTCACCTGTAAGGGGATGTACCGCGCGGGATCTTTGGGGGTGGACCATGGCTCGTCCTCGGTGTAGTTGGGATTCGGGATCGGGTACCCTGGACCAACCTTGACTACCCTCCCGGTGGCGACCTTTTCCTTTTCACGAACGGAGGGGGGAAGATACAGTCCTGATTTTGTCTTGTCCTGGTCCTCTTCAAGCTGGAGCAGGATCCGATCGCCGACGACGATCATTTGTTTTCGTAATTGCATTTCCGGCATCTTTCGGTTGTACGGGTTACGTATAATAAGAAAAGGAGCGTTGAAGCTCAATCATGAAACGTCTTACAATCTCCGAAACTGACAAGAAGCTCTTTGGCGTGTGCGGGGGGCTTGCCGAATACCTCGAGGTCGATTCCACCGTTGTCCGGGTCGTCACCGTCGTCCTCGCCATTGCCACGGCATTCATTCCGGTGGCGGCCGCGTACCTGTTCGCCTGGCTGATCATGCCAAGGAAACCGTTACCGCCCACGGGGCAATAAGGGGGTTGTGTCTTTCGTGCCCGGGTGATCGTTGGGTGTGCTCATCTTGACAGTTTTCCCCTTTTTTCTTATTTTTTGCATACAGGAAAGTATGTAGTGGTCCCTTCTTATGAAACCGCAATAACTCCCGAAGCAACCCATGTCAATCGCAGTAAGGAATCTCACCAAATACTACGGTGAGCAGGCCGCAATTCATGACATCTCGTTCGATGTGAAGAGCGGCGAGATCCTCGGCTTCCTCGGCCCGAACGGCGCGGGGAAGACGACCACCATGAAGATCCTCACCTGCTACATGCCGCCCAACTCCGGTACGGTCGAAGTGGAAGGACTGGACATCTTCGAGCGTTCGGTGGAGGTCCGGCGGAAGATCGGCTACCTGCCGGAGATGAACCCGCTCTACCTGGACATGAATGTCCTGGACTACCTCGAGTATTCCGCACAACTTCATGGCCTCCGTGGGGGTGCGGTCACCCAGCGCCTGAAAGAGATGGTGCATGTCTGCGGCTTGGAAGATGTGCGGCACAAGGATATCGGCGAAATGTCAAAGGGGTTCAGGCAGCGGGTCGGGCTCGCCCAGGCCATGATCCATGACCCGGAAGTGCTCATCCTGGATGAGCCAACCAGCGGCCTTGACCCGAATCAGATCGTGGAGATCCGAAATCTGATCAAGCAACTCGGCCGTGCTAAGACGGTAATCCTCTCGACTCACATCCTGTCTGAGGTCCAGGCAACGTGCGATCGCGTCCTGATCATCAACGAAGGAAAGATCGTCGCGGACGGATCTCCCGGTCAACTCCAGCGCGATTTCCACGGGGCGGACGCCCTGCGGCTGGAGCTCAGGACCGGCGCGTTGCGGCCGGTGGAGGACATCCTTCCGCGTTTGCGCTCGATTCCGCAGGTCTCCGGCGTGAGAATCCTTGCGCAGGACGGGTCTACTGGCAGCTATGAGATGCAGACCGAAAAGGGGCATGATGCCCGGGAGGCAGTCTTCCACCTGGCGGTTGCGGAAGGATGGGTGATTCTCGAGATGCACCGCCGTGTCACGACACTGGAAGAAGTATTCCACAAACTCACTACTTCAGAATCATGATCTCTCTTCAGAACATATCTCCCATCTTCCGGCGCGAATTGCGCTCGTACTTCAATTCGCCGGTGGCCTATGTGGTCATTGTGGTCTTCCTTGCCATCATTGGCTGGTTCTTTACGAGCAATCTCTTCCTGATGAACGTGGCGTCGATGCGCGTGGTGTTCGAACTCGTTCCCCTGGTCTTCCTCTTCTTCGTGCCGGCGATCACCATGCGGCTCCTCGCGGAGGAGATGAAATCCGGGACACTGGAGCTCCTGACCACCAAGCCGGTCACCGACGCCGAGATCGTGATCGCAAAATTCCTTGCCGCCTGGAGCCTGCTGGCGGCAGCACTGCTGCCGACCCTCCTGTATCTTGTTACCATGATGGCCCTGGGATCGATCGAACTCGGACCGGTGGTTGCCGGCTATATCGGCCTGCTGCTCATGGGGGGTGCGTACATCGCCATCGGTCTTTTCGCTTCCAGCCTCACAGAAAATCAGATCATCGCCTTTATCACCAGCTTCCTGATCGTCCTGGCGCTCTTTCTCATGGACAAGGTGCTGATGTACGTGCCGGAAGGACTGGCATCCACGCTGGAGTTTCTTTCGGTCGATTACCACTTCTCGAACATCGCGCGAGGAGTGATCGATTCTCGCGACATCATTTACTTTGTGTCGCTGCTGGGTTTCTCGCTCCTGCTGGCGACGGTTTCTCTTGAACGACGGAAATGGTAAGCATGCCATGAAGAACAAAACAGTGAAATCGCAGATGCTGCTCCGGGCCGGGATCGTTCTCGTGATCCTTGTCCTGCTCAATATTATATCTGTCAGGATCTTCGGCCGGCTCGACGTTACGAAGAACAATGTCTTCTCCCTTTCAGACGCAAGCAAAGAGCTTGTCCGGAGCCTCGACGATAAGGTGACCGTCAAGGCATATTTCACGGAGGACCTGCCCGCGCCGTACAACAACAATCGGCGGATCCTGCTCGACCAGCTCAATGAATACAAAGCGTACGCCCGGGGGAATCTGCAGTACGAGTTCATCGACCCGTCGGGGGAGAAGCTCGAGCAGGAGGCGCAACAGCAGGGCGTTGCTCCCGTGCAGGTACAGGTGGTCAAGGAGGACAAATTCGAGGTCAAAAAGGCCTACATGGGATTGGTTTTCCTCTACGAGGACAGGAAGGAATCCATTCCGGTCATCCAGAACACGGGGACGCTCGAGTACGACATCAGCAGCACCATCAAACGGATGACCGTGCAAGGGCGGAAGAAGATCGGTTTCCTGAACGGCCAGGGAGAGCCGGCGCTCAATGAGCTGACGCACGCGCAGGAGATCTTGCGCAAGCAGTATGACGTGGTTCCGGTCGATGTGACCAAAGGAAACGCCGTCCCGGCAGATGTCGCCGCGCTCATCGTGGCCGCGCCCGCCAACCGGTTCAGCGAGCCTGCCAAATTCCAGATCGACCAGTATCTCATGCGGGGAGGCAAAGTGGCCTTCCTCCTGAACAAGGTGGATGCCAACCTTCAGAACAGGATGGGCCGCCCGGTGGATTTGAACCTGGACGACCTGCTTGAAACGTACGGGGTTCGAGTCAATACTGACCTGGTCCGCGATGCGCAGTGCGCCAACATCAGCGTCATGCAGCAACAGTTCGGGTTCAATATCCAATCGCAGGTTCCTTTTCCCTATCTCCCGCTGGTGAGCAACTTCAGCAAGGGGAACACCATGGTGAAGGACCTGCAGGGAATGATCCTGGTCTTCGCCAGCACGGTGGATACCTTGAGTGTTTCATCGCGCGCTTTGCAGGCGGAGGTCCTGGTGCGCTCCTCGAAGCAGAGCGGGCGCCTGACCGGACAGTTCATGTATGATCCGTTGGAACGCTACACGGCGGAAATGTTCACGGAGAAGGAGCTTCCGCTGGGGGTGCTTGTGGAAGGCTCATTCCGCAGTGCTTTCAGCGGCAAGCCGGTACCGACGGACACGGCCGCCGGCTCGTTGCCACCGACCACGTCACCGCTGACCGCAAGCCCCGCCACCCGGATCGTCGTGCTGGGCGACGGAGACTTCCCTCGTGACCAATTCGGGAACCGTGAGAATCTCACGTTCTTCGCGAACATGGTGGATTACCTGGTCGACGACGCCGGGCTGATCACGATTCGATCCAAAGAGCTGACCACCCCACCGCTGGATCAGGTGTCCGACGGAACGAAGAAGGCGGTCAAGTATGTGAACCTGGTCCTGCCGCCCGTGTTGGTCCTGGGGTATGGCCTCGTCCGCTGGAGGATGCGCAAGGCGCGCAAACGCGCCCTGGAGACACGGTAGTTAACAACTTTACATACACAAACGCATGAAACGCACAACCTGGATCCTCGTAGGTACGGTGATCGCGCTCGCGATCATCGCCTTCTTCGTGCTCCGGCAGCCGGGAGAGGTAAGCACAACGGAAGGCTCCGGCACAATGCTGGTGAGTTATGACTCTGCAACCGTCGACAGACTTGAGGTGAATGCCTCCGGCACTTCCGTGGTCCTGGAAAAACAAGGCAATGGCTGGATGCTCACATCCCCTTTGCGCTATCGCGCAGACCAGACCGTGGTCACGGCAGCTGTCGGCAAAGGAAAGAACATCGAGGTGAAAAACGTCGTCTCTTCCAATCCCGAAAAGCAGCGGGTCTTCCAGGTCGATTCATCAGGTACCCTGGTGCAGATGTATGCGGGAGGAAATCTTGTTGCTGCATTCCGGGTCGGGAAGCCAAGCGCGTCCTACACCGAAACGTATGTCCGCAGGGAAGGGTCGGATGACGTATATCTCGCCGATGGGATGTTCAGCTACACGTTCGTTCAGCAGTCGAAGGATTGGCGTGACAAATCCATCTACAGGAATGAGCCAGACCTTGTCAAGTCGGTGACGTACAAGTACGGAGACACCACATTCACGCTGGCCATGAACGACAGCCTCTGGCGGCTGAACGGCGACTCCGTGTCGCAACCGACCATGAGAAGCGTGCTGGGCTCTCTTGCCAATCTGCAGGCGGACGGATTCGTGGATTCAGCGCTCTCTGCGCCGCCCACGCAAGTTGCCCTCATTGATGTGGATGGAACGCAGATCCGGTTCTGCCAGAACAAAGGAACCAGCAACTATCTGGTCCAGACGTCCCAGTCGCCGCAGTGGTACGAGGTTCAGGAGTGGAGAGCGGGTCAGGTGTTGAAGAGGAAGAACGACTTCTGAGGGCTTCAACGCGGGACATGACAGGGACAGAAGCTACTATGTCCACAAAATGCACAAAAGGCACAAGAGAGGAATGGCATGCTCCCTTGTGCCTCTTCTGGCTGCCTCGTATTTCTGAGTGCTTATCGTTCTTCTTCTAACGCCGTTGTCCGCTGCCGCGTGAACCGCTCCGATCAGTGCCTCTTCCTTCCCCCGATCGTCCTGCGCCTCCTTCATTTCTCTTCGGTTCTGCCTGAGGAGCAATGCGGGTAGATGGCCCTGAGCGGATCTCCGGACGCCGAATGGTCCGTTCCGGCTCACGGGAACGTAGCTGTTCGCGTTGTTGCACACGCGGCGCCATTTGCTCCAGGTTCGGTCGGCTCTCCCGGCGCTGGCCTGTCGGTTGTTCCACGTTTCGCTCCGATCGCCTGGGTTCATAGGAACGGGCGCCCTGGTCGTCGCTTCGGGGTTGCTCCTGTTGCGGGTTCGTTATTCGTTGCTGCCTGTAGAGATCCGACCTGCGCGCATCCCGTCCGCGTTCCACATTTTCGTCGCGTGAGCGTACGTCGAAGCCACGCGGGTCGAGATTCACGGGGCGTTCGGTCTGCCTGACTGCCGCGGGGCGTCCGACAGCGTCGCTTGCGTCGGATGCCGAAATGCGGGGACGGTAGGTTTCGATCCGCTCGCGGTTGTTGGTCCCGCGTACGACGCGTTCACCCTGGCGATCCGAAACATCAACGATGTCGGCCCGGTCGATCCGGATGTTCCCTCGCCGTTCCACATCGCCCCGCTCGGGCCCCCGACTCACGATGCGTCCACCGTCATAACGGACATTGCCGATGTCACGCGTCCTGGTGATGAATCCGTGGTTGTCCTCATGGCGGTAGACATGCCGGTGCATGTCATGTGCCGCGATGTGACCGCAGTGCACGAAAGACCACCAGTGATGAGGCGTAACCCAATGGGTTCGGTAGTGGACGCCAAAGCTCACGCTAAAGACCGCGTACGGGCCGAGCGGTGCCCAGCCGACGTAGCCGCCGCCATATCGCCACTCCACCCATGCCGGCGCCCAGTCATATCCCGGGATCCAGATCCAACCGTAGTAGTCGTCGTAATACCATCGGCCATAATGATAGGCTGCCCATCCCCATGGCTCGTTGGATGCCCAGTACCAACCGTCATCGGTCCATATCCAGCGCCCGTGTGTGTACGGCCTCCAGCCGGCGGCCACATGGAGCGGCCTCCAACCGTACACATCGGCTCCCACAGAGATCCATTCACCGTATGGGGCAAGAGAAGAATAGAAGACCCCAAAAGAAACTCCGAAGCCGCCATGCGGCGGATCTGCGTGTGCGACCGACAATGCGGCCAGACAGAACAAGGAAAGCAAAGCCAGCTTTTTCATATCTCACCTCGGCGATAAGCCACCAAACCAGTGAACAATCCGTCTGTTGGTCTCTTCCTCCCGTCTACGTCTTCCACCAATGGATACACCAACCCGCGTGCCAGAATAACCTCCCGTTTTTAGTCCAGTTTGGGGGTTTTCGAACTCTCACAACGTCTAGAATCGTGGGCAATGGCTACAAATTCGAACAGGGGAGATGAGAATCTCGGGGGGGGCAGGGTGGGGAAGGCCCGTACTGATCGCGGCTACCGTGAGGCAAGCAGATAGCTCATAATCCCTTTCTGTACATGCAGCCGGTTTTGCGCCTGAAAGAGCGCAATGGATTGTTTGCCGTCAAGTACCTCGCTGGAGATTTCCTCACCGCGGTTTGCAGGGAGACGATGCATGACAAGACAATCCCGGTTGGCACGGCTCATTAATTGTTTGTTCACCTGATAATGACGGAAGATATTAAGGCGGCGGGTGTCGTCCGGGCCACCACGAACCTGGAACCAGACGTCCGTGTAGACAACATCGGCTCCCTGAACTGCCACGTTGGGGTCTTGCACGACCCGCACATTGCTCACCCGGGAGGAGCGGGCCTGCTCAAGGATCTCGGGATGCGGCTCGTAGCCAGCCGGACAGCAAACAGTCAGGTCAAGGGGGAACTTCTGCGCCATTTCCAGCCAGGAGTTGGCCATGTTGTTCCCGTCTCCCACAAAGACGATCTTCGTCTCGGGAGAGAACTTCCCCATCTCCTGCAGCGTCAGGGCGTCGGCGAGAACCTGACACGGATGCAGCACGTCGGTCATCGCGTTGATAACCGGAATGCTGGCGCTTTCGCCGAGCTGGATGCAGGTCTGATGTTTGAACGTCCGGGCGACGATGAGTACTGCGTACTGCGAGAGCACCTGCGCGATGTCATGGACGGACTCGCGAGTTGCCATGCCGATCGTTTCCTGCTCCAGGAAAATCGGGTGGCCGCCAAGCTGAGCGATCCCTACTTCGAACGAGACCCGGGTGCGGAGAGATTCCTTCTCGAAGATCAGAGCGACGGCCTTGTTCGCCAGCATCCGTTGCGCGTCCATCTCTCCCGCTTTCATTCGACGGGCGAGAGAAAGAACGTCAGCAAGTTCCTTCTGTGTCCAGAGGGCAAATGAGGTAAGGTCGCGTTTCAACGGGGACACCGGGCAGATGGAAGAGGGGTTGGAAAAATCACAAGCCGCACACCTAGAAAAGTGCGTGCGGCTCAAAAGCGTTCAGTGCCGCATGACCCATCTCCAGGTTGGCACCATGGTTGAATCCCTGCTCGCACGCCGCGCATATGCTTCGTCCGGGATCCCGCTCAAGAACATCCCGACTGATCGGGCGCTTGCAGGTGATGCATACTCCGTAGGTTCCATGCTCGAGCCGATCCAGGGCGGAACGTAACTCGTCCAGCTGTGAATCACTTTTGAATGCCAGAAGTGCATCAACCTGGTGAAGATTCAAACGTCCGTCGACAAAAAAATCGCGCGCTGAATCTACTCCGTAATGCTCCTGCAGATGGTCGAAGAGTCTCGATAGCACTGCTCGCTGTAACGACCTCACTCCGTTTTGCATGTTTGCCTCCTGAGCTCTTCGCAACATACAGTAGACATCCCAAAAACTTTGCGAATAACCGTATCCCGGTACCCAGCGCAAATATGCGAAAACGAAATCAAAAAGTCAAGTACTAATGCAAATTTGGCAGACTCCAGAGCGGAAAAATATTCCGCTTAAAGATAAAACATTGATATCAAAGAACTTAACAAATCGGTAATTTTGACATCACGGTAATTTTTTTTAAGCTGTTGTCACCTAAGAACAAACATAAGTGACTCAATGTAATTCATGACTTCTTCTTCGAATACATATGTGTAGCATAGCCATAGTACATCTCGGCAGCTTCAAAAATCGTCTCCGAAAGCGTGGGATGAGGATGTACAGACTGAGCAACGTCCTGCGCCGTGGCACCCATCTCTATCGCCATCACCGCTTCGCTGATCAACTCGCCCGCACCGGCGCCAACGATGCCCACGCCGAGGATCCGCTCGGTTCCCGGTTCGATCACCAGTTTGGTCATGCCGTCGGTCCTGTCGAAACTCATCGCGCGCCCGGAAGCAGACCAGGGATACTTCACCGTATGCACTTCCTTTCCGGCCGCTTTCGCTTCGGCCTCCGTGAGGCCGCACCAGGCGAGCTCGGGATCCGTGAAGACGACGGCGGGCATGATGATGTCCTCGAACGCGCTCTTCTCGCCACTGATCACATCAACGGCAACACGCGCTTCCTT
>JAGDMJ010000514.1 GCA_017860555.1 Bacteroidota bacterium | reverse complement strand
CCCAATCGTTGCATACTCTTGAGTAAAACACCCCTTCGGTTTCGCTCTTCCTCACAGACCGCGCATTTTCCCGCTGGATACTCGTAAAAGTTCAAGAAAGGTGTCGTTTTTCACCCCAGGTGTCGAGTGGAACCTTGCATGAAGCAACAACCTGCTTCGAATGGAAATCCGCTGAGGCAAATGGGGGAATTGCTTTTCCCCGCCCTTCTACGTACATTAAAGTTCATTAACGGTTCGATCTTTTCGCAGAACCCAGGGCTTAATACCTAGGTCTACCGCTGTCCGAGTCTTCCCTGGAGGCAGGAAGAGGGCAAGAGAACGCTCTCGGCCGCACCTCCTCCCCGGCTCCGTCCACTCTGGGTGCGCGTGGCCGACCCGATGTAAAACCATATGTCACGCACATGGAACTTGCGGTCGTGCTTGCAAGTGGAGGGATGGACAGTTGTGTTGTCACCGCCATTGCGCGACGCAGCCACCGGGTTGCTCTTCTCCATATCAGTTACGGACAACGAACCGAGAGGCGAGAGCTCAAGGCGTTCAGCGAGATTGCCGACTACTATCAGGCCGAGCATCGCCTGGTGATCTCCATGCAGCACCTGGCGACGATCGGCGGCTCGAGCCTGACGGACCCGTCCATCCCGGTTACCCGTGCCAATTTTCGGGCGGGTGGCATTCCCACTTCCTATGTCCCTTTCCGGAATGCGAATCTCCTGTCGGCGGCTGTGAGTTGGGCAGAGACCCTGAAGGCCTGTGCGCTCTACATCGGCGCGGTGGAGGAGGACTCTTCCGGATATCCGGATTGCCGGCGGGAGTTTTACGATGCTTTTGAATCGGTGATTGCAAAGGGCACGAGGCACTCCGGAATCAGGATTGACACGCCGGTGATCGGCCTGAGCAAGAGAGAGATCGTTCTGAAGGGAATAGAACTTCACGCGCCGTTCCATCTGACATGGTCGTGTTACCAAAGGGAGGATGTTGCCTGCGGAATCTGCGATAGCTGTGCCTTGAGGCTCCGTGGATTTCAGCAGGCCGGGGTGCCCGACCCTCTGCCATATGCCGAGAGGCCGGATTACACCGCGGCCTGACGTGGCGAGAAGTGCAGGGAGAAGGGAGGGCATGTTGCTCAGCCTCAAACGAATCGGACGGCATGAAGTGACATAGATGGGAGACATGAACATGAAGCATTTCAAAGAGAGCATATTGAACCTGATCGTTCAGACGTCGAGCAACCTCCCTCCGGATGTCCGGCGGGCGCTTCACACGGCTATGCAGAAGGAAACTCAGGGGACGCAGGCGTCCCTCGCGCTTGACACCATCGCCATCAACGTCGACATGGCGTGTAGCGACGAAGCCCCGATTTGCCAGGACACCGGGATGCCGACATTCGAGATCAAGACGCCTGTCGGCGCGAATCAGATCGTCATGCGCGAGCAGATCCGCGAAGCGATTGCCGGGGCGACGGCATCCGGGAAGCTTCGCCCGAACTCGGTCGATTCTCTGACCGGGAAGAACACCGGGAACAACCTGGGCGAGGGGACACCGGTGATCCATTTTGAGCAGTGGGAAAAGGACGAGATTGACGTACGATTGCTCCTGAAGGGAGGGGGATGCGAAAACAAAAACATCCAGTATTCCGTCCCGGTCGACCTGCCTGGCCTTGGCCGCGCTGACAGGAATCTGGAGGGGGTTCGCAAATGCATCATGCACGCCGTCTATCAGGCGCAGGGACACGGATGCAGCGTCGGTGTGATCGGCGTGGCGATTGGCGGCGACCGGGTGTCAAGCTATGCGTGTGCCAAGCAGCAGTTGTTCCGGACGCTGGATGATGTGAATCCGGATGCCCAGCTCGCCGGGCTCGAGCAGACGATCATGCGTGATGCCAACGAACTGGGGATCGGCACGATGGGTTTCGGCGGCGCCGTCACACTGATCGGGTGCAAGATCGGCGCGTTGAATCGTCTGCCTGCCAGTTTCTTTGTCAGCGTTGCGTATGATTGCTGGGCGTTCCGCCGTCTCGGGGTTGTGCTCGATCCCAGAACCGGTGAGATCACCCGGTGGCTCTATCGCGACGACGCGCCGGCCGTGCGCATGGCGCGGGCCGAGCAGCTCCCCTTGACGGGTCGGGAGATTTCGCTGACAATGCCCCTGTCGGAAGCGCAGGTGCGCGCACTGAAGGTCGGAGATGTAGTCTTGCTGAACGGTCCCATGCACACCGGCCGCGATATGCTGCATCACTATCTCCAGACGCACGACGCTCCGGTCGACCTTCGCGGCGCTGCACTGTACCATTGCGGCCCGGTCGCACTCAAGAAAGGCGACCGGTGGTTCCTGAATGCCGCTGGTCCGACGACAAGCAGCCGGGAGGAACCCTATCAGGCCGAGGTCATCCGGAAATGCGGCGTCCGGGCGGTGATCGGCAAGGGAGGCATGGGAGCCAAAACACTTGCCGCGTTGAAAGAGCACGGAGCCGTCTACCTCAACGCCATTGGGGGAGCGGCTCAGTATTACACGAAATGCATCACAAACGTCGATGGGGTGGACTTTCTCGATTTCGGCATTCCGGAGGCGATGTGGCATATCACGGTCAAAGACTTCCCCGCAATCGTGACCATGGATGCCGGCGGCAACAGTCTCCATGCAGACATCGACAAAGCCTCGGCAGGAAAGCTCGCGACATTCGCGGAGCCGGTGGGCCACTAAACATCTGGTTATGATCGGAAAGGGAACGCCATGACCAATACGACGCTTTATGAAGTCCCGACCATCTCCTCCGTCCAGGATATGGTCTTGCGGTCGGCACGCGTGCATGGGGACAGGCTGGCGCTGGAAGACCTCAAGGAAACCCCGATACCAAAGCTCACCTACGGGGCATTGCTCAAGAAGATACTGAAATTCGGCGTGGCGCT
>JAGDMJ010000513.1 GCA_017860555.1 Bacteroidota bacterium | reverse complement strand
ACGCCGTATGCCGCATCTGTGCCTCAGGCAACGCACGCCTTACGAGACGCGGCATTCACATACTCTTTCTACTATGCCAGCTTGGGAACCACGATAACACTGGTCGGGACCGGATACGTCTACTATGCCGTGGGTGACTACCTCCTGAACTACGGATTGAAGGGAGCCGGAAATGCATACCTGTACGGGAATCCCTATCCTGCTCAGGGCCAGTGGCTCAATTCGCCCGCACCGGCGGACTATGCTCTTCCGCTGCAGCTCTCCAAGAGTTGGATCACTGCGTACACGGAATCCATTTCGGGGAGTGCCAATCTCGGGGGTATCACTGTACCCTTTGGACCACTTGAGACGAAACATGCTATCACCTATTTCGTTGACGCCTACGGCACGCTGACGCTCCCCGGTGGAAGGGTGCATGAGGCTCTGCGCATCAGGAAACTCGACAGGTATGGTGCCACCGCGACCGACAAACTGCGGGTGGGATACATCTTTCTCGCGAAGAACGGTGCAACAGTCCAGGTGACTGTGAGCGACACTTCCGTTATCAGCGGCACTGCTTCCGTCCATTCAGTGCAGTGGATGGAGGGTTCCGGGGATGCCGAGGTTCCCATCACGCTAGTCAACTTCACGGCAACAGCATGGGACGGCGGCTCTGTAAAGCTCGAATGGGCGACTCTTTCGGAGACGAATAATTTCGGATTCTACATCCAAAAAAGAGGTTCGGACGAGAGGGAGTTCAGGGACCTGCCGGGCTCATTTGTGGCGGGTCACGGAACCACGATTGTTCCCCAGAAGTACAGCTATCTTGACACACCCGCCGCCGCTGACGTGTGGTGGTATCGGCTGAAACAACTTGACCTCGACGGCACCGTGCATTTTTCCGAGCAGATCCAGGTGAAGATCGTGTCGAGCGTTCAGGAATGCGTTCCGATGTCGTATGAGATCACACAGAACTATCCCAACCCCTTTAATCCTTCGACAACGATCCGGTATGGTCTGCCGTACCGGTCGCACGTGAGACTTGCTGTCTTCAGCACCCTCGGTCAACAGGTCGCAACACTCGTCGATGCTGAAGTGGATGCCGGGTACCACGAAGTCCGCTTTGACGCCGCAGGATGCGCTTCCGGCGTTTACTTCTGCCGCCTGCACGCCGGGGGGTACATGGATACGAAGAAGTTGTTACTGGCAAGGTGAAGTCGGGAACTTCCGATTTGTTTTGGAAATACACTGTTTGGTAGACGGCGAACCCGGAGTCCCTCTGGCCGCGGGTCCGTTGACCGTCGCATTGATTCCGTGGATCAAGACGAAGATCACCGCACCACCCGCCGCTTCTCGACAAGAGGATATTCCGACAGGGCAACACGAAACGCGCTTGCGTCCGCTCCCCAGCAGTCGATGAGACGGAGGAGATATTTTCCGTCCAGAACCCAGTTCTGATACTGGACGCTGTCGATATGTGAGCCGACGGAGGGCCCCAGGACCTCGGCCATGAATGCCCCGGGCGCCGATGATGTCACCGGAAGGTCGCGCCCCCACACGCTCCATCCGACCCGCGTTGTGTCTCGCATCCCCCACCTGGAGACTGTCAGTTTGCGGATTAGGGTTGGTCGCTTGCCGTCCAATTCGATCGTGGCGTGGAGTGTGTCCGTCGCACCCCCGAGCGTACCCGTGAGTACGGTGTCCGCGGTGTAGACAGTGCCCGTTGTGGTCCCGGTTGCTTCTTCATCGATCGATACCGACAGATTCGTCCAGAGCGTGTCGCGCTGTGTGCGGGTGTCCCGGACCCGGTAGTTCGCGCCCATGAACAGCTTGAAATAGAGGTGACGGTACCCCGGGACGACAACCCGTAAGCGAAGGTCCGCGCCGAGGGGGGCATCATAGGGCATGTCCGAAGAGCTGTTCACCGCGGCGATCAAGATTTTCGTCCCTGCCGCCGTGAGGTCCTTCAGCTTCTCGATCGTGATGTCCTGGCCTTCGGTCCACGAGACCAGCGTGCCGTTTTGCACTCCGAACACCATCAATGAACCGTGATTTCCAAGGATTTCAGATGGTGTCAGCGTGATCCGGAGCGATGCCTTCTCATCGATATCCGGAAACGCGAGATCAACCACGAAGAGTCGGGCTGAGAGATCCGGGTACGACAACTGGTACAAGAACAACGTGTCCTTTGCAGACTGGATGCGTGCTGTCCCGTGCGCATTGCCCAGGAACGTTTGGGCAGAGACTCCGTAGATTTGTCCCGAAAGGTACTCCCGGAGAAAATCGGGATACCACGCGGACGGTGGGTCGGCCATGCTGTTGAGCAGAGCGTTGACGTGCTGCAGCCCGCCCGAGAGCTCCTGGTAGACCCTCCATACCATGCTCTCATTGTAGCGGGTGATCAGGAACTTCATGAGTGCGGACAGGCCCATCCCATGCTTGCGTGAGGAGGAGGCTGTCTGACCCGCGCCTGCAAGGATGCCCTGGAGAGGCTGGAGCTCATTGCCGGCAAACTCCGACGGCACGTGGGTGGGGTCGTCCGTCATCCTCTCTTCAAACCATGATCCTAACGCTGTGTGCAGCCAGTAGGCGTCCGGTGTGGTGAACTTCTCATATCCGGCCAGGCCGAAGGCAGCCTGGGGCACGAACAAGACAGCCTCGCGGCCACACTGGGCCCGCAGGTTGGGAATTTCTGCCTGCACCATCCTGTCAACATTGAGGCAGATGACCGACGCCGCTGATGGGTCGGAGTGCGCCCGAACTCGTGGGGGGCGTGGCACGTAGGCGGCAATGGTGTTTGGCTGATCGTTGAACCGGAGGGCGGTGGCTTCGATCGGGTACCAGGACGATGATGCTTGAAACGGGAGGCCCATGGCCAGGAGCTTCGTGCGTGCCTCCTGCAGTGCGTTCAGCGTGGCCGTCTTGACATTGT
>JAGDMJ010000512.1 GCA_017860555.1 Bacteroidota bacterium | reverse complement strand
CCCGCCCCGATTCCCTGCAGCGGGTGCGGCCCGGGCTTTCCGCCGCTGATGACAGGAGAGGCGGCCGGTTCAACGGCGAAGACCTTGATCCCCTTAAACTTCTCTTTCAGAATCTGGGCCAACGCCGTAATGTGCCCCCCGGTCCCGACGCCGGTGATCACATAATCAAGCCCCTCAGGAAAATCATCTGCCACCTCCCGGGCTGTCCCTCTCCGGTGCGCCTCGATATTGGCTTCATTATCGAATTGCCCCGGCATCCAGGAATTGGGGGTGGCGTTGATCAATTCCGTGGCCTTTGCGATCGCCCCCTTCATTCCCTGTTCGCGCGGCGTGAGCTCGAACGAAGCCCCGTACGCGGCCATGAGTTTCCGGCGTTCGATGGACATCGACTCGGGCATCACGAGGATCAGCTTGTATTTCTTGACGGCACAGACCATTGCCAGCCCCACGCCGGTATTGCCCGATGTGGGCTCGATGATGACACTGCCCGGCTTCAGGATCCCCCGCTTCTCCGCGTCTTCGATCATGGAAAGGGCGATACGGTCTTTGATGCTGCCGCCGGGATTGGCTCGCTCCAGCTTCATCCAGACTTCAGCCTTCTTGCCGAAGAGATTGTTGATGCGCACATGCGGTGTTCTGCCGATCGTGTCAAGTATGCTGGTCGCTTTCACGGAAACCTCCTGTTTGAGACAAAGCTGTTCAAATGTTGAAGTCGATGGGTGTCAAGGTGTCCCGCGAGTCGCGCACGTGCACCTCGCTCTTATGGTACACCACGGAGAATGGCTGCACGGACTCCGTGAGCCACACGTTCCCTCCAATCACGCTGTCGTGCCCGATGACCGTCTCCCCGCCGAGAATTGTGGCATTCGAATAGATCACGACATTGTCTTCGATTGTCGGATGGCGCTTGGAAGACGCAAGGGCCTTGTCCACGCTGAGCGCCCCAAGCGTGACGCCCTGATAGATCTTAACGTTATTCCCGATCAACGTGGTCTCCCCGACCACGATGCCCGTCCCATGGTCGATGCAAAAGCATTTGCCGATCTCCGCCCCCGGGTGAATGTCGACCCCGGTCCGATGATGGGCGCTCTCCGTAAGGATGCGCGGGAAGATGGGAACCTCCATGCGGTAGAACTCATGGGCGATCCGGTATGTGGCAATGGCAAAGAATCCCGGATACGCCGAGATCACCTCATCCACGCTCTCGGCGGCCGGATCACCCCGGTGAATCGATTCGGCGTCCTCGCACATTTTTCTATGGATTTCCGGCACCGCATGGAAGAAGTCTTCGGCTGCTTCGTCCACACTGCACTGCATCTGAGTTCGTAGGGGCTGCAAAATCGTCTGAAGGTCTCTGCGAAGGAGTGTGAACTGACCGGCGATTTCGTCCGGCGAGTAGAAGATCTCCTCGGAAAAATGGGGGAACAGCAGTCCCATGAGGTTCTCAGCAAACTGTGCAGCGCGGGCCTTGACGGGAAGGACGAGCGAGCGTGACTGGCGGAATTTCAGCAATTCCTCGGTGAAATTTTGATCGGCTTTTGTCTGCATTTTTTGATGAATTCCATTTCTCGTTAATTCAACAGCCCGGAGAGGATCAAAGTTCGGGTTAGCGATGCATCATGTCAGATATCCGATCTCAGACGGCGGACGTCCGATTAATCGTGTCAGCGACGGGAAGCGCCGTTCTTTTCCCTGGCTCGACTTTCGATCACCACGACAAATTCCCCTTTCAGCTCTCTGGCGGAGAGCTCTTTATGGAGTTGTTCGGCGGAACCGTGAAACATCTGCTCATCAGGCATCGTGAGGTTATACGCGACGCAGATGTTGCGGGTCGAACCGAACGTCTCGGCGAGATCGCGCATGAGAGGGATGAGCCGGTAGGGGGTATCCATCAGGACGATGGTCCGACGCTCGTTCATCAGCTGGCGGAGCTCCGCCCTGCGGCGTTCTTTCTTGGGTGAAAGCCAGCCGTAGAAAAGAAACTGATCGATGGAAAAGCCGGAGACAGTGAGGGCAGGCATGAGCGAAGAGGCGCCCGGCACAGGAACGATCTTCACTTTCTGCTCGATCGCTTTTCTCACGAGGAGTTGCCCGGGATCGGAAAACACCGGCGTCCCGCAGTCGGAGACCAGCGCGATCGTTTTCCCCTCCTTCAGGTGCCGGAGGATGTTAAACGAAGCTGCCGCTTCGTTGTGCTCGTTGAGGGTCTCCACCGGCTTCTGGATCTGGAAGTGTCGCAGGAGCCTCTCCCCTTCACGGCGCTCTTCATATACCACGAGGTCCGCCGTGCGGAGAACATCCAGAGCGCGGAGCGTCATGTCCTCGAAGTTTCCGATCGGGGTTGCGACGAGATAAAGTGTTCCAGGCATGGGACCGTTACGAAAAAACCGTTTGTCTAGTATCAGAAATCCGGCACCCGAGATCGATAGGAAGATACGCCGCTCCGAAACAAAGCACAAGCGGATATCCAGGGAATGTGCCGCGGGACTATCGGGGACGGTCAGACGGCTGACGAGGCGGGTACGCAGCAGGGGATACAGGATGAAAAGTTATGCGCCAAGAAGGACAAAGGGAGAGAGGATTGGCTCCACGCCCCGGTCGAGCGCCACCAGGAGACCAGATCGGGCCGGTCCTGCCGGGGCCGGTCGCGGATTATCTGCCATGTTTTCGTTTCAGCGCCCGGTATGGCCGAAGCCTCCCGAGCCGCGCTCCGTCTGGTCCAATTCTTCCCGTTCTTCCCAGACAGCCCGGGCATAGCGCGCGATCACCATCTGGGCAATACGGTCTCCGCGACGGATAACAAAATTTTTCGTGCCAAAGTTTGTCAGGATGACTTTTACTTCACCACGATAGTCGGAATCGATGGTACCGGGGGCGTTGAGGATACCGACCTGGTGCTTGATGGCAAGGCC
>JAGDMJ010000019.1 GCA_017860555.1 Bacteroidota bacterium | reverse complement strand
TTAAAGTCGCCCCTTGGGTTGTCCAGGTGCCGACAAGCTCCGCGGGGATTACTGGCGTTGCAGGTGCGGCTGTCGGCGCATCGTCCTTCTTGCATCCCGCAACCAAGAATACGATGCTCGCAACAAACAATAGAGCGCAAGACAAGAGTCGCATGGCTGTCTCCTTTAGAACGATGAGTGAAGGTTGCTACGTTTGAAACGGAAAACCGATGGCGTGACTCCAAACCGTTTCTGGAAGGCCTTGGAAAAATGCGAACCGCCGCTCCAGGAACTGCTGGTCATGAGGGGAGAGCAGCGGCTTCTGGTGAAGAGGGTGTAGGAAACGTTCAAATGTGCCAAAGATATGGACATGATGGGGGGGCACGGCCAGACCTCTTCACGTATCTTATCGTATGAAAGATAGTTTCCAACACGCCCCAGATGCGCTCGGTCATGTAACATGTTCTTGTATAGGTGTAACATTCTGAGACTTTTCGGACAGAGGGTGTGCATGCGGGAGGATATCCCACTAGTTTGTACCTCGGGTTGCCCCCTTAGCTGCTGAGTGCAATGACCGGAACCTTATCCTCCGCAAGGGTTTGCAGCAAAACCGCGACCATCAGTCCAGACCCCCGATCGGCACGTTGACAATGCTGATCGAATGTGATAGATTTGCCGCAGGGTCAATGGAAAGGCAATGTTCAAGCTCCCGCTTCGCCTCGCTCCAAGATCCCATGGAGGTAGCGTCTCTCACCGGGAGGTGTCCAGCATGAGAACCTGCCACACCGCCATTCTCCTTGCTTTGCTGCCGAGCCTTCTGCGGGCGCAAATCATACGATCGAGCGAGGAGTTTCTCTTCGTCCCTCCCGGGATCGTCGCCCGACTGGAAAAATGCGAAGCCTTTCCTACTGGGGCACGTACAATGATCATGGGATTTGCCCTGGACCATCAGGGTTTTCTCTGGGTCCGGACAAACCAGGGACTGGCACGTTTTGACGGATATGACCTGAAGGTCTATCGAGAGAATCCCGCGGACACAACCGGGATTTCCAGGGCCCAGCTGTCGGCAATTGCCGTTGATGGAGAAGGGTTCGTTTGGGGAGCAACTTCCAACGCGGGTCTGAACAAACTTGACCCTGTAACCGGCCGATCGCGCTGGTATTTCGGCGGGCTGGATGACTCAACATCTATCGGAACGGGTGCGACAAGGCTTTTAGTCACGTCCGATGGGCGGCTCTGGGCAGGGGGTCGGTCCGGCCTGCTATTATACAAGCAAGAGTCCGATTCGTTTATGCAGTACGCTATGCCCCCAGACTGCCGCATTCTGGGAGATTTTCCGATTACCAGCCTGTGTGAACTTGGCCACTCCATCTGGGTCGGATTGGCCGGCGGTGGTCTCGGCGAGCTGAACAGAGCTAACGGTGTCTGGCAACGGTACACACACAAAGCTTCGAAAGGCCTCGGCCCAAGCGACGACCACGCCAGGGCGGTCTGCGCCGACCGAGCGGGAAATCTCTGGATTGGAACGCGGAGCGGTCTTGACCGGTACAACCCCCGCAATCACGCATGGGATTATTTCACGGTCTCGCAGGATCGTGTTTCACTGCAGAAAAGTGGCCTCGCGAGGACGCCCTCCCTCCGCGTTTGGGCCATCGTGGAAGACGACTTCGGAGGAATCTGGATCGCATCAGACGGAGCGGGCATCTTCAGGTTCGACCCGGAGACCAACAAGGTGTTGCAGTATCGCCACAACGGCGAGGACCCCACCTCAATTCCCAATGACTTCCTTTCCCATTTGAACGCACCACGCATGAGACAGGAACGTCGATCGGAATCTGCCTATCCTCAGGTCGTCAATTCCGTTGTCTGGATCCCGTACGGGTATGAGGGGGCGCACCGAGCCGTCGTACGCAAGGACCCGTGCACGAGCGTGGTGATCCGCCATGAACGGGCCCTGATGGGCGGACCAGCCATCGGCGACATCTCCCATGATGCAGCGGGCAAGATTTGGGCAGCCAGCGTCAACGGTTTTGTAGGTCACTTCGACCTGCCCACCCACACGGTCAGATGGTACCAGATTCCGGTGATGATTGCTCACCTGAGCCAACTTCGCGACAGGACAGTTCTGGTGTCGACGCGCGTATCAGAAGCATGGACCTACGTTGCAAGACGCGACACATTTGAGCGCTTTGTCCCGGATCTGCGTGTCCACCGCTTCCTTGAAGGAACCGACAGCCTCCTCTGGCTTGGTTGCAGCAGCCGCACGGGGATGTCATTCGTTGCCGCCGTGGACAGGCGAACCGGCAGATGCTCCGTTTATCCACGGCAGGATCCTGACTCAGCCAGCCACCGTGACGAATCCGTCAACACAATGTGCATGGATGAAAGCGGCGATCTCTGGTATGGAACAAAGGGTGGCGGCCTCATACGGTTCGATGTGAAAGGGAAGACATACCGTCGTTATGCGGCGAACCCTGGTTCGGACAATGCCCTCATAGCCAATAATGTCAGCTCACTCATTCCCGATTCGGCCGGGAGGCTCTGGGTCGGTACCGGCGCTGGTCTGGCGCTCATGGACTGTGACCGAGGTGCGTTCGAGCATGTGCATAACAGCCTGGAGGAGAACAGTGACCCCATGATCCGCCGCATGGCCGATGATGGTGAGGGACATCTCTGGATCAGCGCACATGAAGGTGTGTTCTGCCTCACCAAAGGAACCCGAACGTTTAGAACGCTCACACCACCCCCCCAGTTTCAAGGCTCCAACTTCCATGAGGCGATATTTGATCCGCAGACTCGTACGGTAACAATTGGTTGCGCCGGGGGGTTCTTCATGTTCTCGATCGATGATCCACCTGCCGCGTCTCCCCCGCCTCCGGTTGAATTCACATCGTTCAAGGTATTTGAGAAGCCTTATCCCCTTGATGGCGAGATCTCGTCCCTTGCATCGATCACGCTCCCGCATTCTGCGAATTTCTTCTCCTTCACCTTTGCCGCGCTGGATTACACGAACCCCGCGAAGAACCGCTACGCATACCGGTTAGAGGGATTCGACTCCGGGTGGGTCATGTCAGGCTCCCGCCGCTATCTCAGCTACTCTAATCTGGACCCAGGAAGATACGTGCTCAGAGTGAGGGGGACGAACAGCGAAGGGATATGGAATGAAGAGGGTGCCTCGATGGAGATCATCGTGACACCCCCCTGGTACCGTACTTTCTGGGCGTACGGCACGTACGTGTTGATCGCCGGAGCTCTTCTTTATTCAATCTATTCGTACGACAGGAAACGCACAGCCCTGAAGCACAGCCTGCGGATGAAGGACTTTGAGGCGAGGAAGATGCACGAAGTGGATCAGATGAAATCGAACTTCTTCGCTAATATCTCACATGAATTCCGTACACCTCTCACCCTCATCCTCGGCCCGCTTGAGCGGCCTGAGGTGCTCCTCGAGAATAATGAGCACGCTCAGTCCACGCTCTCCATGATGCGCCGGAACGGACTCCGGCTCCTGCAGCTGATCAACCAGTTGTTGGACCTCTCACGGATGGATGCCGGGAAGATGTCCGTTCAGGTGTGTTCCCAGGATCTGGTGAAACTCGCCAGGCCGCTGGTCATGTCGTTCCTCTCTCTTGCTGAACGCAGGAATATCCGGCTTACGTTCAAGCCCGAGGAGGATGAGATTGTCGGCTACACCGACCGGGACAAGTTCGAGAAAATCCTGACCAACCTGCTGTCCAATGCTTTTAAGTTCACTCGCGACGGAGGTGAGATTACGGTCACCGCACGTATCAAGCATGGTTCGGCCCCGCGTACGGCCGAAGTCCTGGTCACCGATACGGGGATCGGGGTAGAGCCGGAGAACCTCGGGAAAATCTTCGACCGTTTCTACCAGGTGAATTCTCAGCCCACCCGGGAGCAGGGAGGCACCGGAATCGGTCTTGCGTTAACCAAAGAGCTGGTCGAAATACTCAGGGGAAGCATTACCGCACAGAGCACGCCGGGCAGAGGCAGCACCTTCACTGTCTGCCTTCCCCTGGGAAAGGAGCAGTGGAGCGCTTCAGAAATTGTCACCAACGAGATTGCCCGTACCCCGCGGGCTGAATATCCTGAGGATTTGGGTATGGGCGACGAAGCAGCAGAAGGGGAAGAGCCGGAAGTTGAAGGAGAAGCTGGCGCGCCGGTCGTGCTCATCGTCGAGGACAATGCCGATGTACGCTCATACATCCGGGGATTCCTGGAAGGCACCTACAGGATCCTCGAAGCACAGAACGGTCAGGAAGCTCTGGAGAACGCACACGACAGTACGATCGATCTGGTGATCAGCGACATCATGATGCCCGTGATGGACGGGATTGCCCTGTGCAAAGCGCTGAAGAATGACGAGACGACCAGCCACATCCCGGTCATTCTGTTGACCGCACGGGCATCCAGCGAGGGTAAGCTCGAGGGGCTGGACACCGGTGCCGACGATTACATCATCAAACCGTTCGACGCTCGTGAGCTGACGGCAAGGGTGAAGAACCTCATCGGACTGAGAAGAAGTCTCCGGGAGAAGTACGGACGCCAGGTGATCCTCGGGTCCTCACCTGTGGAGGTCACAACGCTGGATGAGCGGTTACTGCAGAAACTCTCGGAGAACATCGGCAAGCACCTTGCCGATGCCGGCTACGACACAGAGACCCTGGCGCACGACATGTGCATGAGCCGAATGCAGCTTAACAGGAAGATACGTGCATTGACCGGGTATTCCACGCATGAGCTGGTGCGCGAGTACCGGCTGGAGCGCGCGGCGGAACTGCTTCGCAAACATGCCGACACCATCTCGAGCATCGCATTCGAGGTCGGATTCAACAGCCCCTCCCACCTATCCCACGCGTTCCACGCGAAGTACGGCGTTTCGCCATCGGAGTACGCAGCACGGCATCAACAGCAGACCAGGTAGTGTCGAATCTCCCATTGACAGCTGTTGGGATTCGTGACAGAACTAAATCCAGACGGAGCCTGCCCGCCAGCAGGCGGGCTCGCTCAGGGTTACATTGGTCCTGAAAAGTAAAGGCCCTCATGGTCTGAAGGCCTCTTCAAACAGTCCAAATTCCCAAATCAAAAATTTACGATGGAAAGTGCCCCCAATGGAACATGACGCAAATGGGTGCTGGAAGACCGATTTCATAGACTGCATTGAGATCCCTATGTAGGAGAGGGTCAAAGCATTTCTGCCTGGGCTCTGCCCTATCGCTGCGGTTCGGGCAACCGCGGTCGTTGATTCCGCTGGAAATTCCAAATCTGATAGTCCAGAAGCCTCACCGTCAAATCAGGATGCCGTACCCGGAGTGCGTGAACAGTACGAGAGATCGATTCCTGTGCTTCTGCTGCAGCCAGTTTTCTCCCTATCACCCTCTCCAAATATCGGCTGATCATGCGATCCGGCTTGATCAGGTCATCAGAGCCAGCGAGCATAAAGAAGTACTGCAGGGAGATTCCGCTTCGCTGTCCGGGGATTTGGCGGATCTCACCGTGCATCTCCTGGTCATCAATGCTATGCACGACATCCTGTAAGAATTCTACTCCGTGAGCGAATAAGACCTTTCCAAATCTCAATACGGCTTCTGACTTGAGAATTCCACTCCTTGTGGAGGTGCGTTGCCGATTCCTGAAAACATCTTCTGCAAATGGTTCGGGTCCGAGGTTCTCGATATTCCGGATCAGTTCGCCAATTGAATGCTGCTTCGTCCTCCCCGGCGTCCCGCGTTTATCTTCCCGATAACACATCAAGCCATAGTAAGAACAGTATCGATTGACGACGTTTTGAACCGCCTGATAGCGCGCGTTGATTGAAAATACCGCATCGATAACACATAGGGGCAAGCTTGAGTAGAAGTACTCGCCCGGTAGTGCTACCTCTCCAACCTTTATGTCTTGTTCCAGCGCCCCGACCAAGCTTGCCAGATCAGAATCGCTAATCGAATTCTTCACTTCCGCTCCCGCCTTCCCATGACAGAACCCTTTCCTTGAGGTGCGATCCAACTCACAGGGGTTGTGAACCAACGACGAACAAGTTACGATCGTATGCACACTTCGGTTTGGGTAGCTCTGGGTCACTGCCCGAGTCCTTTCCGCTGATGTGCACGTCCCGGACGATGCAGCCGGCGGGTCCTCTGTCAAGGTCCACGATATTCCCCAGGGAGGCTCAGAAGTATTGCCCACCTGTTACAGTGTTGAGCGATAGTATAGCGAGCGGTTTACCGGTTGTCAAGGGGCACGAGCAATCATCTCGGTAAACCCCATCACCGCGCCTGTTCTACTCGAAAGTTGCCTGTCCCAATGCAAGCAACCTGACCGGCCCCATTAAGCCTGAGGGCTGAAGCACACTATCGGATGTATAGGGATTCACGACTGTCCAGGTTTGCCTCTCGGATTGCGGAAGCCTCAAGTCACCAACAAGCCCATTCACCCAGGTGTTTGTGATTTCTATCTCAAGGTGATTTACCGAGCTCCTCAGATATCTGCCCACTTTGATCTGCGGCGGATCAGTCCAGATCCCTCCAACGTCGATTCCATTGATTGTTACATGCGCAATGGCGCTAAATCTTCCAATATCAAGAACAATTTCCTCTCGTCTTGGAAGCGTGTCCAGCACGAACGTGGTTCGATACACCGCCGACCCGGAGAAATACCGAATGTTGCTATCGGAGTGTTGCGCCCAATCTTCAAGGGTATCGAACGCAACGCCTTTGATGGATCCCTTCATCGTGTGATTGAACCTGACGTCCCACGGTCCATGTATCCGGAGGAGCTCCGTGGCTTCATGAAAGTTGCGGGCAGAAGGATCAGAGGGGCGCCGCCCACCGTGATTGTCAAAGACTATGAAAACACTCTGGCCGCCCACGAGCGTGAGCGGAACTGAAGTGCCTGTTGATCCCTCAGCGAAAACGGGAAGCGCCCGCCTTTCCCCACTCACTGCATCCCAGAACTCCGGTCGCATTCCATGCACCCGAAAGAGTGCATGGAAACTGACGACTTTGTCTGTCTGGTTCGTAACAAAATAGACGTCGGCATCACTGAGTTCTCGGTGGATATAAAGGATTGAGTCGTGCCCGGCAAACGAGAAATCTGGCGTCATGCCGATCATATCCAGTGCCGTTTTCATATCCACTCCCGTCATGATCATTCCCTTCCCGTGCTTTTGGAACCTGAGGCTCTTCCCATCCAGTCCTCCCCAGAGACGTTCCGCCAGATGCTTTACGTCTCTGTCAGCAGTCGGATAATCCTGCAGGCTCGGGGATCTGAGGGGTCTCGGCCCAAGAACAACCGCACCTTTTTCCACGAGGTTGGCAATTTTCCGAAGAAGTTGCGGACGCATGGTCTCCAGAGGAGGAAGGACTAGCATGCTGTACGATAAGCCGTCGGGGAGTTTGAGTTTTCCCTCCTGGACCGTCAGCCTGTTTTCGATAACTTCTGCGTTGATGTAGTCGAAGGAATACCCTCGAGGAAGCTCAGGGTAAAGCACCCCGGTCATGACAGGGGTATCCTCACCGATGAGATAGGCCACATCGACAACGGGCCTCCCCTGTTGCAGCATAAAATTGCACCGTCTCAGATACTCGATGAACCCTTTGGATTTTTCGAACCAGATGTTAGATCTGTTGAATTCGGTACCGAAGCCAGCATTGATGCCTGGACGACGATCCTCATATGGCTGGGATATGAAGACGTGCAGTAATGTGCTGTTCACACCCTGCGCGAACGACCAGTCACCATTCTTCCGCAACAAAGCCGGATAACGCCAGAAGGGCCGATCTCCCGACGTCCAGGACTCAGACCACACTTTCCGCTTCCCATAAATATGTGCAGCAGAAGCGGCTGCCCGCAATTCCACTGATCCAATCCCATAGAGCCCGTCTGCCCAGAACTCGCCTGACAATTCGTCGGCTTGACCCCCATATTTCAAGAACTCAGACGGGAAGCCCCATGTACCGTAGTTCTCAAGCCACAGTGAAAGCCCATGGTCATGGCTCACAGCCCGAAGTCCGCCGACATAGTTGTACGCGATTAAATCCGAAACGAGTGTGCGCAAGTCCCAGAGAAAGCGGTTCGATTGATCTATCGTTCCGACAATATGTCCTGCGAGCACGGGCAACCATGGTCGCGGGTCATATCCAAACTGTTCCTGGAACTGTTTCTCTAGCCGGTCGGACCAATTCTGCGAACCGGTTTCATAGCTGTCAGCTATCACGTATTTAAGGGACTTCCGCTCACCTTCCGGAATTCGATCGAGAATTTTCTTGAAGAATGCATTGAAGTGCATCCTGACACATTCCTTGCTCATTTTATCGATTTCGAGACCCCGGCCTTCAGGGCTGGCGGGCGAATTCGTAACCCCCGTCGGAACCATGCCAACCCTCAGAATGACCCACGAGCCTTCCGGGACATCCCAGCTCAAGAATCCGCCGGGTGATATATGCCGCGTAACGTTGATGACCTTGGAATGATCGATGGAAAATTCGGGATTCATCGGTTCAGGCTGCAAGGGCCACTTGTAAGCACTCCATGAAGGATTCACGACCTGGACCATCTTCCCAAGTTGTTTTTCGATACACCGATCGAGACCGGGCTTATCGGACAACTTTGCATCTGCAAACCCACCCACCGTCGAATCCAGTCCCATGAAAGGACTGCGTCCCATATTCGAAAAGATCAGACGAAACTTGCGCGTTGTGACGTCCGGAAGAGAATGAGTCACCGGTCCAAAAGGCATAAATCCGAGGCTCAACCAGGAGATGCTCCGATCCACTTCAAACCTTGACACCTGGTGGAAGTTGCCGTTGGTGAAAGCTTGCACCTCACAGTCAATCTTGAATGGCCGATGAATCGGGAACAAGGTCAAACTTCGTGCCGTGAAGGGTTTGTCCATCTCAATATCAATTACAACCGGTTCAAGGGCGCTTTTTCCCGATGGGAAGAGCGTTTCTGTGTTCGGGTCGCCGTCGAACATATTTCCCACGTTTTGGAGCGGGGTAGTGGATTCGATCTTGGCATTCGCGTTTGTGATGATGACTTCATTTCTCATCGGCTTGGGAAATGCAAGCGTCGCTACATCTTGGAAGTGGTCATAAGGAACATGCAGATCTATCCTCCGTTTGCCGGGGCCCTTGACATGGAACTCTGCAGTTGCCAGGTAGCGCATGCTGGTGCCGGGAGTGACCCATGGACCGCCGGACTGACTCCATCCCGGACTGTTGAACATTCCAATTTCAACGCCGACCTTAGCAGCAGTGCGTAGCGCCGTACGCAACACTTTCCACCACTGATCCGAGAAGAGTTTGACGTTGCCATATGGAACCTCGTCGAGTCCTATGTTTCCGATGTATGCTCTGCCGATACCCAGCCGTGCCATTGTCTCAAGGTCTCGTGTTACACCCTCTTCCGACACGTTATCGCTGAGCCAGTACCAGTAGATAGCCGGCTTGACAGAATCCGGCGGGGCGTAGAACCCTTCTTTTAATGAAGCAAGCGACCCGGGGGCGAGAGGGTTCGTGCCTCCCATGCCATGTGCCGACAAGGATCCTGCGAATGCAACAGTAGCCATCGGTACGGCAAGCGTGATTGCCAGGCCCAATGCCCTTATCATCTTGGAATTCCTCTATATCTGTACAAAATAATCCCCGGTTTGGCATCGCGCATTGGCGTCAGAGGCCAGAGCGTGCCCGGCTCTTTCAACTTCAGCGATTTCACTCAGCGGAGAAAACCTGGGGGTCGATCAGTCTGCGAAGCCAGACAGTGGTGAGATGGTTCTGCGCATCATAGCCAAGCGTATCCTGTGAAGAAATCAGCATGACTGATTTCAGGCCATAGCTTCCAGTCACGTCTATTTCAATGGTGGGGTCGTTCCAGGTAGGTTGTCTCCGGATTCTGAGCGGTCCCTTTCCACCGCTGACAACGGATTTCGTAAACGCAACAATCTCACGCGGACTCCAGCCGTGAATGTGACTGTGCAGAAGATCGGGAATGATCGTAAGGTGAGAGTTCGGAGTCGCCCGCGCTGTTTTCGTCGTCGCATCTATTGAAAAGATGGGGTCCGACTCCCCATTTATCCAGAAAGTTGGAGTCTTGATAAGTCGAAGCCACCTAGACGGATCCCACAATTTCGCAACGTGGTCGGTGAAGGTCTTCCGGTACATCGCCTTCGAGGTGTGAAGAAACCCGCATCCATACACAGGTATCGCAAAAGCGAAGCAATCGGCATTGCCAACTGCAATGCTTGTAATAATTCCTCCCCAAGATATCCCCGTAACCCCAATCCGGCGCCTGTCGACTCTCTCATCCGAGGCTAAAAGTGAATACGCGATGTAGACATCCGCCACGGCGTGATAGAGCCATTGGTCGCGGATGCTTTTCCCGATATCTTCAAACATCACATTCCTTGGACCACCCAGAACGTGTTCAGACAGGAGCAGGGAGAGGTCATGCGAAGAGGAAGGTTGATGACCCTCCAGGTCCATCGCAATCGCGGCAAAACCTTCATCATTCCAGGCCTTTACCCATTGGGGAAAGGCTGTGCCACCTCCTCCATGCACCAGGACCACCGCAGGCACCTTGCTGGCAGAAGATGCCTTCGCAGGAAAGCCAGCGTAGGCGAAGACCTTAGTCGGGTGTCCCTGATAATCAAGCCCCGCGTAATAGAAGGCTCTTACATTGGGATAATTCAGTGAGTCGGGCGCGTCATCATAGATTCGGGGGGCCTGCCAAACCCTGTCATCGAAACAGATCCGTTCGGCAGAATACATTGGTTGCGGCAAAGAGGTGTCTGAGAAAACAAGGTATGTTGAGATAAGGTTGTCTGCGGAATCTGACAGATTCACATAGAAGGTCTTCGAACCGGGGGGCAAGGGAAGTGGTATTTCCAAACAGCGGTCGGCCTGCAATTTCGTCTGTTTGCCCCCGATGCCATTCTGCTCTTGAGCGAGCAAGGGGTGGACCAATGCGAGAAAGAGGAATACGCTCGATACGTAGATTCTTACTACAGCGATCATCATCAGGAAGAGCCTTTAAGCAATTTCATGGACTCCAGTTATCAGTTCGGAAAGTAGACGCGGGGAGCCCGGCAGAGTTGAAAAGTGTCGCTTCATCGGCATTTCCCCAGGCATATCTCACGGCCACCGGATTTTTTACTGCGGGGCTGGACACGATAATCGTTCGGCCCACCACTTCTACCATAGCAGCAGAGAAGACGCTGTCGTCCCCCGCGATTTCGAAATTGGTACCGCCATTAACCGGTCTCAGGGTCAGGCCGCCATCGGTATACTCGAACTCAATGATGGCTCTTCCACCGCTTACTGTCATTGATCGGTAGAGTGGACCAGAACATGTCACGTTTCTTCCGTAATCCTTAGCGAGCGCCCAAAGTGCCATACGCACACCGACATCTGTCTTGTTGGGAGGATGGATGGCGCCGTCGCTACCGATGTCGAGGGTGACAGCCATCCCAGTCTTTGGCAGCGCAAGAGTACGCCGTTGAGCGTCGCGTACGACGTACGCTTTCCAACCTTGCCAGTAGTTATAGGGGGCAATCTGCACCCAGTAGAAGGGAAAATCCCCTCTGCCCCAAAGATCGCGCCAGCTCTTGATCAGTAACGAAAAATGATCCGCATAGTTCGCATAATTGCCTGGCACATCAGCGTCGCTTTCACCCTGGTACCAGATTACCCCTTTGATGCCGTACGGAATCACCGGCGCAATCATTCCATTGAAAAGTACCGTTGGTGCGTTAGGACCGAGATTTCCAGGCAAGCTGGGCTTGGAGTAATATCTGTCCCCCGCTGCTCCATACACGTAGAACTTGCCTTCACTGTATTCAGCAACCGGGAGATAATTCCAGTCCCCTTCGAGGGTGACCTTTTCCGAGGGATTGTTCTTCAGATTCAGGTTCAGCTGCGACCAGCCATCCCATGTCTCTCCTCCGGCTTCCGTGTCGACAACGCGCAGGGCTATCGAAACAACGCTGTCGCTTACGATGCTTCCAGGAATCTCATACTCTCGGGCATCGGACCCGTATCCACTGCCGTGCATGCTGCCCACCTTCACTGCGTTCACCCATGTTTCATCCCACTGGACTATCCGGCCCAAATGCAACGTCAGGTCTGAACCGATCCATCCTGGGGGAATGTCCACGGTCTTCCTGAACCACACAGCTCCGTTGAAATCCCGCAACGGCGTCTCCCACCAGTAAGCCGGAAACCGCATCGATTTCCAAGACCTATCATCGCAATCCTTTGCAAAACAGGTCGCATCCTCAAAGTTTAGTCCCTCCCGCAGCCCAGGTTCTTCTCTCCCGGGATCTTCTTTGGCAGGATGAGACCTGATCCACCAGTTGACCCGGTCGATACTGTCCTGAAGGCCCTGAATCCAGGCAACAGAGGACCGGTACCTCGGCAATCGTGAGAGATATGATCCGCTAATCCAGGAGTGGATGTAAGTTCCTCCCCACGATGATGCTATCAGCCCTACAGGTACGCGAAGCTCGTCAAACAGTTTTCTCCCAAAAAAGTACCCGACGGCGCTGAATCTGGCCGCGGTGCTCGGTGTACACGCGCTCCAGGCTCCCGAACATCGAGACTGCGGTTGTGCGGCCACGGATCTTCCAACAGTGAACAGCCGAATCTCCGGGCAATTTGCAGCTGCGATCTCTTCAAGAGCGTTGGCGACCGGGCTGACAAGTGATCCTTCGAGTGGCAATTCCATGTTCGACTGACCGGAACAGATCCACACCTCACCAAGCATAACGTTCTTGAACCTCGTCACCGAATCTCCGACCACAACCTGAACGCTGTATGGCCCGCCTGCTTCATGCGTTTTCACCTGAAGTTTCCACAGGCTATCCCGGCCTGCTTTGGTGGTGCCACCTTCTCCCCAACTTCCTCTCACCGTTACCATTTGTCCAGGCAAAGCCCATCCCCAGAAATCCACGTGCGAATTCCGCTGGAGAACCATGTTATCGGAAAAAATCGATGGCAATTCGACGTACCGTCCCGGAGTAGTTCCTGCCCAAGCCATGTGTGCCATGAACATGACTGCCAGGGCAAATCCTGGTATATACCCTCGTTGAAGTATCATTCTTTACTCCGTCCAACGACACCGATAGTTGAATCGACGGTTAGGCGCACTGTCACCACTTGTACAAAGGGAAATCGGGCTATTCAGGTCGGCGGGGTTATCACACCAATGGAAATCAAAGATGCACGATGCTTTGGATTCCAATCCGATGAGTGTGCGTGGAACTGCAAGTTCAAGTCTCTTGCCCGAGTAATGATAGCTCAATTCAGCTATCTGGATCCACACTTGTGAGCTTTGATCGTAGCGCATGACCGTCGTTGCGGTTTCGTTTACGATGCGTTTGTTGACCACGAAATCATAGCCGAACCAACCCGTCCCGGTGTTTCTATCCACGTCGAGCAACAGGAGCATCCAGTTCCGCCCTGTATGTGATGTCAACGTGTCGACCGTTTCGGCGTAGAAATATACACTATTCTCATCGACTGCGACCTTGCATGTCAGTATGTCGTTGCGCCCTGAGTCATCAACGTAGTGTTTCCCATAGTACCCTTTATGGTCTCGGTGGAATGTGTCCCCTCGTGTGTCGCGATACTCGATTTCGATCCTCTCCCAGTTCGGAAAACCTCTTCCGGTATCAAGTTGAGCGGATCCTTTCAGTACCGGTATAGGACGCGCACCCTTGTATCGCCGGATGTTCTGGACCATTTGCATATAGTAATTGTCGGTGTACCCGTCTTTCATGGGCTGGATATCGCGGTTGAATTCGGCATTGTACTGATCAACAAAAAAGAAGGGGCTTATTCGCCTCATGAACGGCGTCGTCCCTCCGTTAGGGATCTGGTAGAAGTACGCCGTCCATTCGTTCCAATCGTTGATGTAGATGAATCGCGGATCGGCCTTGAGGGCGTCGTCCCACCTTTCCTGAAAATAGATGCCGTATCCCTCAGGTTGTTTCACCCACTTCCCCAGCCATCCTACAAAGGCTGACTCTGGCAAGTCGTAGCGGTTGAGCTCGGGCTCTCCATACATCTTGCTCCACGACTTTCCCGCCATGGAGAGATTGGTCGGTACATGCTGAGCGGGTGTGACAGCAGCTTGCTCCTTGATGCTGTCTTGATGTGATACAAGTTCATCGGGCGACAGTCTCTTCACCCGCTCGTCATTCATCTGATAGCCATAACTCCAATTGCCTTCAGTCCCAATGAACCGCTTCCCGTTCCATTCGTAGAAACCCCACCACATGGTTCTTCCGGTGAAGAAAGACTTTACCTCCGCGGTGTAGTCGGTATACAGCTTCTCTGCATAATATGGATCTCCATAGTGCGGGTGACCCGGATCGCTTGCTGCAGTCGAATCATAATGCGGATTGGGGCTCTGCACAACCTCCCCCCCATCATTGGTGCCTGTGTTATTGTAGAGAAGCAATGGCTTTCCATCCCAGATAAACCAGAGATCTTTGTGTTGATTCTTCAGGTAGATTCTCTCGTAGAGATCCTGCACAACAGTATACACTGGTCCGTTAAACGCCCAGAAACAGAATCGCGGTACGTTGTTCCCTTCAGCCCTCATCTCCTCCATAACCGAAAAGACCGTATCCCACTCCTCCCAGTAGCGCACGGCATTCGTAACGTCCATGATAAGCACGTCTACACCTGCATCCGAAAGCATGGACATGTCTTTGCGAATGACGTACCTATCTTTGCTCAGGAAATAGCCCACTTCCGGTTCGCCCCAGTGGTAGTAGAGACCCGGTTTCCAGAGCTTGTGCTTGTCGTCCAGCCTGGCGATTGGATCCCCCTTCAATACCTTCGTCACATCCGCGACATACGAGTCTTTCACCTCGGAATTTCCGCCTCGATGCCAGGTCACATAGAATATTCCGACAACTCTGGGGGCGTCAGTCTTGACAGGTCCCACATCCTGGGAAGTAGGCGTGACCCGGCCCAGGGCGTCGGTTCCCACCCAGGTGTCCGGGTAAATGTCTCGGCAAGAACTACTCTCCGCAAGGACAGGTATCACTCGAAACGATGGCTGCAAGTGAGAAGAATCTGCAGTCGAAGGACACTGCGGGGAAAGAATGATTGCGGTGATCGGGATGATTGCAGTAGTGATGACGGCCATCACTACCCTCATAAATCCTCCTCATTGTTCAGCCGAATGGTCGATATTATAGACATAGCTGAATCTGCCGAGAGGCAATGACACGCCGGAGATGTAGTAGTCCATGATATCATTCGGGTGTTCTATTCCGTCAGCGACTTTGAAATAGAATCCTCCCTGCTTGGGACTGAGTCCTAACAATTCTCGAGGGAGCTTCATCTGCAAGATGTTCCTGCGAATGGCATATTCAGCCGTCCCAACGCGTGATTTGGCGAAATCCTTGCCGAGCCTCTCCACCGTCCTGGTACCATTTGTGGACTCTTTCCCCACAAGGTATTCATAGCCTTCCCATCCCTTTAGCGAAGGATTGCCTGTCCCGATGAACAAGTTCATCCAATTTCCTTTACCATCGTCCGGAGTGATGTCTTCCCGGCTTCGAATGTAGAAATAGAGATTCTGTTCGTCATGACACACCTTGATTTCCTGCAAAGGATTTCGTGGAGGTACTTGAGTGTACAGTACGGTTTTGGCGGCGCCATATGCAGTACGCCCCGGCATCTGTGTGTCAATATTCTGATAGACCTGCTTGACAGCATTCCACTGACCTGGATCGCCAGCTATGTCGATCGTGGAAAATTCACCTGCGGGTAACGAATC
>JAGDMJ010000018.1 GCA_017860555.1 Bacteroidota bacterium | reverse complement strand
CCATTGAGCGGATTCCCATTCCCCCCACAGGGGCTGACCCCATCCAGCGCTTGACTCTGTCGCATTCGATTCCGGAAAGCATTGTCCGTGAGTGGGTCGTACGGTACGGGGAGGAAGAAGCGGACCTTCTGTGCGAGGCGTCCAATGCTCCGGCCCCGATCACGATCCGTGTCAACACCTTGCGTTGCACCGTCGGGGAATGCCAGGTCATGCTGCAAAAAGAGGGGCTTCCCAGTGCAAGAACCAGGCTCTCACCCACCGGCCTCGTACTCGGGAAACGGGTGAACGTCCAGGCTCTTCGTACCTTCAGGGAAGGCGCGTTTGAGATGCAGGACGAGGGGAGCCAACTTGTCTCGCTCTTGCTCGAGCCTGCCCCGGGTGCGCGCGTGGTAGATGCGTGTGCGGGTGCCGGGGGGAAAACATTGCACATTGCTGCTCTCATGCAGAATACTGGATCGGTCCTCGCGATTGATTCGGAGAAGCGGCGGCTGGATGCGTTGCGTGAACGATGTGTTCGGGCGGGTGTGACGATCGTGCGGACGTGCGAGGCGGGGGATCAATTAATGCACCGATCGAAGCGGGAGGCGGAGGCGGTGCTGATTGATGCTCCCTGCACAGGAGTGGGCACATTCCGGAGAAATCCCGGAGCGAAAATGGGATTCACACCACATTCATTGCCCGAAGCCGTCAGGCGACAGCACTCTATACTGGAGGAATATTCCCGGCTGTTGAAACCAGGTGGGCGGCTCGTGTATGCCACTTGCTCACTGCTCATGGAGGAGAATGAGGAGGTGGTTGGTCGGTTCTTGCGTGACCATCCTGAGTTTCATCCCGTTCCCGCTTCTGAAATCCTGGCGCGCCAGGGCATTGCGCTTCCATCCCCGTCACCTTATCTGACCCTCCTGCCGCACCGGACCGGAACAGACGGGTTCTTCGCGGCTGTCCTTCAGCTTCCGGCCTTAGCGTAATTGACCTTCGTCCCCTTTTTGCGTATAATACCCCCTTACGAAACTGAAAGGAACAGTACTGCATGAAACGACTCTGTGCTCCGGCCCTGATTGTCCTTTTTCTACTTGCCGGGTGCGGCAAGAAGAGTGCGAACGAGTACTATGCAGAAGCCGAAGGAGAGTTCAAGGCGGCGAAGGCAGCTGCCGACACGCTCCGCGACCGGGAGGGCATGGCGAAGCTCTTCGAGCCGGCTCTGGAGGGCTACCTGAGGTTGGCAGAAGAGTATCCGGATGATCCGCTTGCAGAGGAGGCCCTGTTCCGGACAGCAACGATTCGCAATAACGAGATGCGCGATCCTGAGCAGGCCGTTCTTTCCTACAAGCAGTACGCCGACCGGTATCCGGAAGCCAAGCGGGCTCCCCTGGCGACATTTCTTGCGGGATACCTGTACCACAACGAACTAGGCCGACTGGACAGTGCCGAGGCCTGGTACCGGCGGTTCCTGGAGCGGTATCCGCAGCATGAGATGGCGCTTTCTGCCCAATTCGAGTTGAATGCGTTGGGAAAGCCACTCGAGGAATTGCTCCCGGCGGACAGCCTCAGGGTCGAGAAGCAGGGGGTTGCAACGGGCAGCAAGACAAAAAAGGCGGCTGTGAGTCAACACTAACTGTAAGGCGGTTCGACCGTGGCGGAGGACTACCGGCAATATCTCAAGCCCCATGTCGTCTCGAAACTGGCGAACATGGAACTGCGGGCCAGGCTTGTCGTGGAGGGTTTCATCACAGGGTTGCACCAGAGCCCGTATCATGGGTTCAGTGTGGAATTTGCCGAACACCGCCAGTACATGCCGGGGGACGAGATCCGGCATATCGATTGGAAACTCTACGGCAAGACCGATCGCTACTATATCAAGCAGTACGAAGAAGAAACCAACCTCAAATCCTATATCGTTCTGGACACCAGCCGGTCCATGGGGTATGCTTCCCCGGGGCAGCTCTCCAAGCTCGAATACGGCTCGTACGTCGCCGCCGCCCTTTCCTTCATGATGATCAAGCAGCAGGATGCGGTGGGCCTGGCGCTCTTCGACCGCGAGATCACATCGTATCTTCCGCCGCACGCGACCAAGGCGTATCTCCGGCAGATATTGATCGAGCTCCAGCGGTTGCGACCGTCGGGGACGACCGGGGCGGGAAAGTCGCTCCACCAGATTGCCGAGCGGATCAAGCGACGCGGCCTGGTCATCGTGATCAGCGATCTGCTCGATGACCCTGATCAGGTCATTGCCGCCCTAAAGCATTTCCGGCACAAGAAGAACGAAGTGATCGTCATGCAGATCCTTGATCCGATGGAGCGGAGCTTTGCCTTTGGCGGCGAAGCGCTGTTCACGGACGTGGAGACGCAGGAGAAACTGATGACACAGCCCTGGCAGATCCAGCGTTCGTACCAGGAGGCAATGCGAACGTTTCTGGAGAAATACAAACGGAGCTGCCGCGAGAACTACGTGGATTATGTCCTGTTGGACACCGGCACGCCCTTCGATGTCGCGCTGGTCGAATACCTGAGCAAACGGGGAAGAATCCATTGACCGAACGACAGCCGGAATCCGACGCTATTGTGATCCGTGGTGCCAGGGAGCATAACCTCAAGAACATCGACGTCGATATCCCGCGCAACAAGCTCGCCGTCATCACCGGGCTTTCGGGTTCCGGAAAATCAAGCCTTGCCTTTGATACAGTCTACGCGGAAGGACAGCGGCGTTTCGTGGAGAGCCTCTCCGCGTATGCCCGGCAGTTCCTGGACGTGATGGAACGCCCCGATGTGGATTACATCGAGGGCCTCAGTCCGGCCATTTCCATCGAGCAAAAGACCGTCAGCCCGAACCCGCGTTCGACCGTCGGCACCGTGACGGAAATCTACGACTACCTCCGGTTGCTCTTCGCCCGTGCGGGCACGCAGTTCTGCTGGCAGTGCGGAAGAAAGGTCCAGAAGCAGACGACCGACCAGGTCATCGACAGCATCATGAAGCTCCCGGACGGGGCGAAGGTCCAGATTTTGGCGCCGGTGGTGCGTGGACGGAAGGGGCACTACCGGGAGCTCTTCGAGGAGATCCTGCGGGATGGCTTCCTTCGCGTGCGGGTCGATGGCGTCGTTCGGGAGATCGAGAGCGGGATGCAAGCCGACCGCTACAAGGTCCACTCCATCGAGATCGTTGTCGACCGCATCATCGTCAGAAGCGAATCGCGGGCACGCATCGCCGATTCGGTGGAGGTTGCGCTCCGGTTCGGGAACGGCACGATGATCGCGAATGTGTTGCCGGGCTCGGGGACGGGCAACGGACCGGCCAAGCCGCGCCGGGCCGTGAAAGGAGGCGTCGCGCAGATGAAGGCGGCTCGGGAACAGGAAGACATCCTCTTCAGCAGGCACCTGTCCTGCCCGTTCTGCAACATCAGCTATGAGGAGCCTGCGCCGAATTCCTTCTCCTTCAACTCCCCCTTTGGTGCCTGCCCCAGCTGCAACGGCCTGGGAGAGGTGAAAGAATTCGACACCCGCCTCATGATCCCGGACCCTTCGCTTTCCATCAATGAAGAAGGACTCGCGCCGCTTGGCAAGCCCAGACAGACGTGGGTCTTCAGTCAGATCAAAGCGGTGGGGAAGGCCTACGGATTCGATTTCGACACGCCCATCAAGAAAATGTCGAAACGTGCGCAGGAGATTCTCCTGCGCGGGGGAGGAGACGAGAAATTCGAGATCGAATACCGGTATGCCAGTGGGCGGAGCGTGACGTACCGGCACCGGTTCGGCGGACTGCTGGACGTTCTCAAGCACTACTACACCGACACGAGCTCGAACAACATCCGGGAATGGGTGGAAGCGTATATGAACGCCATGCCCTGCACGGAGTGCAAGGGAGGGAGGCTGAAGAAGGAAAGCCTGGCGGTGATGATCGAGGACGCCGACGCGGAGCGAAGGTATGGGATCCAGGATATCGTGGGCCTCTCGATTACGGAGGCTTCCGCGTTCTTTCGCACGCTCACTCTCCCTTCCCGCCAGACCGCCATCGCAGCGCCGATCCTGAAAGAGATCAGGCAGCGGCTGGAATTCCTCCTGAATGTGGGACTTGATTACCTTACTCTGGATCGTCCCGCGCGGACGCTGTCCGGGGGGGAAGGACAGCGCATCAGGCTGGCCACACAGATCGGCTCACAGCTCGTGGGAGTGCTCTATATTCTTGACGAGCCCAGCATCGGCCTTCATCAGCGGGACAACGTCAAGCTGATCGACTCACTGAAGCGGCTGCGGGATCTCGGGAACACTGTGATCGTCGTGGAGCATGATAAAGAAATGATCGAGAGCGCGGACTATGTCATTGACCTGGGTCCGGGCGCCGGGGAGCATGGCGGATATCTGGTGACCTCCGGTCCGCCAAACCGGCTCGCATCGCGTAACGATTCGATTCCAACCGACGGGAATGGCTTCGAACCGATCTCCTACACCGCCCAGTACCTTCTCGGCAAACGGACGATCGCTGTTCCGCCGGAACGAAGGAAGGGGAATGGCCTCACGCTCACGCTGGAGGGGGCCTCGGGAAACAACCTGCAGAATGTAACGCTCCGGCTTCCTCTGGCCGCATTCATCACCGTGACCGGCGTGAGCGGGTCGGGCAAGTCCTCCCTGATCGATGAAACACTCTACCGAATCCTTTCGCGGGCGTTCTACAAGTCGAAGCTTGTTCCCCTTCCGTACAAGAAGATAGTTGGGATCAAGAACGTCGACAAGGTGATCGACATCGACCAGTCTCCGATCGGGCGTACTCCCCGGTCAAATCCTGCGACCTACACGGGGCTTTTCGGCTTGATCCGCGACCTGTTTACACAGATGCCCGAAGCGAGGATCCGCGGGTACAAGCCCGGCCGGTTCAGTTTCAATGTGGCGGGTGGCCGGTGCGAGGCGTGCGAAGGCGACGGGGTGAAGAAGATCGAAATGAACTTTCTCCCGGATGTTTATGTTCAGTGCGATGTGTGCAAGGGGAAGCGGTACAACCGGGAGACGCTTCAGGTTCTGTACAAAGGGAAATCGATCGCTGATGTGCTTGATATGACCGTTGCAGAGGCGGTGGAATTCTTCAGTGAGATACCGGGGCTGCAGCGGAAACTCCGGACCCTGTATGATGTGGGACTCGGGTATATCAAGCTTGGCCAGCAGGCAACCACGTTGAGCGGCGGCGAAGCGCAACGCGTGAAGCTCTCGACCGAGCTCTCCAAAGTGGGCACCGGGAATACCCTGTACATCCTGGATGAGCCTACCACCGGCCTGCACTTTGAGGACATCCGCATGTTGCTGGACGTTTTGAACAAGCTCGTGGACAAGGGTAACACCGTCATTGTCATTGAGCACAACCTTGATGTGATCAAAACGGCAGACTGGATCGTTGACCTTGGTCCGGGCGGAGGGGATGAAGGGGGGAAGATCGTCGCGGAAGGTACGCCCGAAGATCTTGTCAAGGCAACGGGCTCCCCCACTGCGGATTTTCTACGAAAAGAGTTGAAGTGAACCGGATCGCGAGCCGTTCCATGCTGTCGCCGGCACGCGCTGGTAGCTCAGGTGAAGCGTCTCTCGTATCCTACAACGTCCGAGGAAAGAACCAATGATTCGAAATGCCACGCTCGTGTTCTGTCTTGCCCTTGGCCTGAGTTTGCCTGGGTGCGCAACCAAATCCGTTCCTCTCCGGGAACAAGGCGAACTTCAGGGGAAGGTCTATCTTGTGGGGAACGATCCGTTCACCCAGCTCGCGCTGGGGATCGATGAGCGTAACTATGTCGTCTTGCTCTGCTCGCCTGAGATTGACAAGTACCTTCGCGGCCATCAGGGTGAACTGGCAAAGGTGACCTATGACGGGACGTCGCAGGTTCCGGAAGGCCAGGCGGTCCGCGTCAAAGTTGCCGAAGTTGTCAAAGAGTGATCTCTTCATCCTTTTCCCACTTCATGGAGACTGCCTCATGAGACCTGGTCTGTGTGTTGTCGCTGCTCTATTGCTTGTTGCCTTTCCTGCTGCCTCCCTCAGCCAGACGGTGGCGGTCGCACGTGCAGCGGACGCGCTTCCCACGGGGAGTTACCCGATCGCCGGTTCTCACCTCTTGCAGAAGGAGAATCAGGAAGTCGCCGACTATGTGGCCAAACATCCTGAGGTCCTCCGGCCCGGCTCCTGGCTGCGGAAGCCAGCCTGGAACTTCTCTGTTGGCTCCACCAACAACTGGTGGTCGCAGACGTTTGACACGAAGACCTTTTACAGCGTCGCCTCGACGTGTCGTGCCGTCGGTACCAATTGCTACATCTTTGTGGAGGACGCCCTCTGGGGCTCGAAGGTGACCCAGAGTGCTGTCGATGCCGTGGCCAACGCGTTCGATAACAGTACACCCGCCAACGCGACCAAGGGGATTTACGATATGGACGTAGAGGCCTTCGGGACTCCGCCGAACATCGATGGCGATGCACGGATCGTGATCCTCATCCTGGATGTCAAAGACGGCTACAACGGCACAGGACCATATGTCGCGGGGTATTTTTGGAGCGGCAACGAGATCCCCGGATACGACTTTGGGAACAACGCCGAGATCTATTATGTGGATGCAGACCCGTTGGATCTGACGCAACAATCGGGCGTGACGACGGCGATGGGCACCACGGCCCATGAATTCCAGCACATGATCCACTGGGGGAAGGATGGCGGTGAGGAGACCTTTATCAATGAGGGAAGCTCCTGTTATGCCGAATCGCATTGCGGGTATGGGATCAGAACCCAGACCGGGTATGTCAATGAGACCAACCATTCGCTCTTCGTCTGGCGGACTGTGGGCGACCCGGGTGTCCTGAATGATTACTCCCGGGCCGGCCGCTTCTTCCAGTACTTTGCGGACCAGTTCGGTTCCAGTGTGATGATGCCGATCGTGGCGTCGACCGCACACGGCATTGCCGGGCTGGATGCCGGGCTGGCAGCCTTTGGCACCTCCAGGCGGTTTGCCGATATCTTCCAGGACTGGCTGGTGGCCAACATCCTGGACGATGGCACTGTGGATCCTCACTATGGCTATGTCTATCCCAATCTCCCGAAAGCTGTCGGGACCAGTTTTGCCACTCCGAACGTGCCGCTCACCGCTGGCACGGTCAACGCCCTGGCTGCAGAGTATCTTTCCTTCACGGGCGGGTCGGATCTCCGGATCACCTTCACGGCGGCAAGTCCAAACCTTGTGATCAAGGCCGTGGAGATCGGCGCACCGAGCCGCGTGCTCGATGTGACCCCGGGGGTCGAGTTCCATGAACCCGGATTTGGCTCGACGTACTCCAAGATCCACTTTGTGGTCATGAACGTGGGTCAGAGCGGGTCCGTCAACTATTCGTACCAGGCGAGCGGAAGCGGTGGCTCCAGTAGCGTGGAGTTGCAGTACGACAACGCCGAACCGTTGGGGTTCTACTTCGATTTTCAGTCCGGGGATACGGCCTGTGTCTGGTTCGACGGCGTTCCCGGGGGACGTCTTGACAGCATCAGGGTCGCCCTGGACAAAACCGGTAACGTCAATGGAGGGGTTTACCTGTTTACAGGTGCCCAGCAACCGACGCCTCTGGGAGCACTGCTTACTTCGGTCACCGCGAGCCGTGCCGGTGCATCGGCATGGGCAAAGATCGATCTGCGCGCACACCAGCTCAGTGCCGCGTCAGAGTTCGCCGTCGCGTTTCCCTATGTGGGAACGGTAGCCACGGATCCGCGCGTGCAGGTGGTCTCCGTTCCGTATCAGAGCGGCAGCATCTTCCACAGCTATACATACTACAAGGAAGCAACGCCCGACAATTGGTACGTCCTCACCAAAGGCAGCGACAGCGCATGGGCGTATCTGATACGCGCCTATGTGAGCGTGGGGGCCACGGATGCACCCCGGACGGTGGAAGTGCTTCCTCGTACTACACGGTTGGAACAAAATTACCCGAACCCGTTCAATCCTTCGACCACGATCACATACACTGTTGCGGGGGTCGGAGTTCAGGGATCAGGGGCTAGCGACGTGAAGATCACTGTGTATGATATGCTCGGGCGGGAGGTTGCGGTACTGGTCAACGAAAGGAAACCGGCAGGCACCTATGAGGTAGCCTTCGATGGAACCGGGCTTGCAAGCGGGGTCTATATTTATCGACTGACTGCCGGACAGGGAGGGTCGTCCGTTGCGTCGAGGCAGATGATCATGGTGAAGTAGGATGGAAACGGCCGACTGATCGACCTGACCTGGCGGTGGATGCCTGGTCAGGTCATGGCTGGACGCGCACCGGTTTCCCGCGCGAAACAAACGGGTTGTCTTTCACATAGAATCTCCACTCGTGTGCGGTCCCCACGGTGATTCCGACGCGAGTGGTGGCTGCAAACAAGGGGCGCACCTGTTGGTCAGGATCCTCCGCTATCCAGATGGCGGAGCCACACAGGTCCGCCCCGTTTTCGTTTCGGGTGATGGCGAGCGCCTGACAGAGTTTCCCCGGGCCGCTGCAGAGTTGATGCAGGACAGAAGCGGGGAGTTGATCGTTCGTTTTGGCCGGGAGTGCGATGTTGCGGTTTCGGGCCATGAATCGGATCCCTTCCAGCGGCTCCATCGCGCGTATCAGGACGGCGTGCGCGACCCCTGGCTCTTCGGTGACGACGTTGCAGCAGTAGTGCATCCCGTAAGTGAAGTAAACGTAGAGGTGTCCGCCGATGCCGAACATGACCTCGTTGCGTCCGGTCATTCCCCGGTATGCATGGCTGGCCGGATCCATTGTCCCGAGATATGCTTCCGTTTCGACAATTCTTCCTGAGAGCATACCCGTACGCCAACGTCGCACCAGAACCTTGCCGAGCAGGTCCCGGGCAACTTTGAGCGTCGGACGAAGGTAAAAGTCACGGGGGAGTTTCCGCTGCGGCTTCATGGCCCTGGATCCGGACCGGCTATTGTCGCGAGTGGCGAGTTGGAGTTGTAAGGGCATCCCCACTCAGAGTGGCATTCTGATCTGGTTGCCGGTGTCCGGCCGGCGCATGTTGAAATGCTCATAGGCAAGCAGGGTCGCTTCCCGACCGCGCGGGGTTCGTTTGACAAATCCTTCCTGAATCAGGTATGGTTCATAGACTTCCTCGATCGTTCCAGGCTCTTCACCGACCGCCACCGCCAGGTTATTGACGCCCACCGGGCCACCGGCGTATTTCTCGATGATGCAGAGGAGGATGCGCTTGTCCATTTCGTCCAGGCCATGCTCATCGACCTCAAGCGCTTTGAGTCCGTAGTCTGCGACCTCGCGGGTGATCGTTCCTTTGTAACGTCCTAGTCTTGGCTCCGCTTGTGCGAAATCCCGGCAGCGCCGGAGGAGCCGGTTGGCGATCCTGGGAGTTCCGCGGGACCGTCGCGCGATTTCCATAGCCCCCTCATCATCCACCTCCACCTTCAAGATTCTTGCTGACCGCTGGAGGATGCGAAAGAGGATGTCTGTCGTGTAGTAATCCAACCGGTTGGTCACCCCGAATCGAGCACGCAGCGGAGCTGTCAGGAGTCCGGCGCGCGTGGTGGCGCCGATCAAGGTGTAATGGGGGAGGGAGATCTGCACTGTCCGCGCGCTCGGCCCTGAATCAATCATGATGTCCAGCCGGAAATCCTCCATGGCAGAGTAGAGATACTCCTCGACGACCGGGTTCAACCGATGGATCTCGTCGATGAACAGGACGTCCCGATCCTGCAGGTTTGTCAGGAGGCCTGCAAGGTCTCCCGGCTTATCCAGTACCGGCCCGGAGGTGATCTTGATGTGGCTTCCCATTTCCGCCGCAATGATATGTGCCAGCGTGGTTTTGCCCAGACCCGGAGGGCCCGTGAGAAGGACATGGTCCAGCGTCTCGCCGCGTTGCTTGGCCGCGTTGATGAACACCTTTAAGTTCTGCTTGATCTTTTCCTGCCCGCTGAACTCCTCAAAACGCAGCGGACGGAGCGCCTGATCGTACTCCGCCTCGGCTTCCAGCCGTTCCGGAGTGGTTGCATCTGTTTTCCTCATATCTTCAAAATAAGATATCGGCGGGTGAGATACAAACGAGGTTGCATAGGTGAGAAATCCAAAGGTGCTCGAGACCGTAAGGGGAGACCGGAAAAACCAAAGGCGTCGGGATTCTACTCAGATGTGGAGTTACACCTCCGGCACCGAACGCCCGGGTTCGTCCATGATCATTTCACCGCGTGACGAAGTGCGGCCTTGATCAGCAACTCGATGGAGGCTTCCACGCTGCTGTTGTCCTTGATCGCCAGTCTGATTGCCCGCTCGGCGGCGGCCCGGTTGTAGCCGAGCGATGTGAGGGCCAACAGAGCTTCCGACCGGATCTGCGTTTGTGCCTCCGTGGAGGCGGCTAGGAGCGACGAGCCGGGGGACACCTTGCCGATCTTGTCGCGGAGTTCAAGTACCAGCCGCTCCGCGAGTTTCCGGCCGACCCCGGGAACGGATGTGAGCATGGCGGAGTTACCCTGGATGATCGCGTTGCGGAGTTCCGCGCCGGAGATCCCCGAGAGAATGCTCTGGCCCATCTTTGGGCCGATCCCGGTGACCGAGATCAGGAGTTTGAAGAGATTGCGTTCTTCTTCACTGACGAAGCCGAAGAGTTGGAGTGCGTCTTCCCGCACATGGAGGTACGTGAAGAGGGAGACCTGCGTGTTCAGATCGCCGAGGACTTCAAATGTGGAGAGGGGAATACTCACTCCGTATCCCACGCCCTGGACGTCGATAACGATCTCGGTGGGGGATTTCCGGACGAGGGTACCGTGCAGCGATGCGATCATGACCTTATCCTCTCCGGATGGGCGGCGACAAACGACGACCAGTCCTTGTGGCGGGAAGGCCGAGCGGTTCCCCGGTGCAGATGGCAGATCGCCACGGCAATGGCATCGGAGGTATCGAGCAGCATCGCTTCTCCTTTCACGTGGAGCAGCGCGCGGACCATGTACTGTACCTGTTCCTTCGAGGCCGTTCCCTTCCCGACAACCGCTTGCTTGACCTCGCGGGGCGAGTATTCGGTGGTGGGGATCTCTTTCTCTACCGCGGCGAGGATCGAAACGCCGCGCGCCTGGCCCAGCTTGAGCGCGGATTGAGCGTTCTTGCCGTAGAACGCCGACTCGATGGCGAACTCGTCGGGGTGATGCCGGTCGATGAGGGACTGGAGTCCTTCGTAGATGCGCCTGAGCCGAATCGGCATCGATTGTCGGCTCTGGTTCCTGATAGAACCGGCCTCCAGGAGTGCCAGGCTGTCGTGACGACAGGAGACCACGGCGAACCCTGTTACAAGCGTGCCGGGATCCACTCCCAGGACGATACGCCTGGCATGGTTGACCGCATTCGGCGCTCCGTCACCCATGGAGCGACGCAAGTTCTTTCTCATCGATGTCGAAGTTTGCATACACGTTCTGGACATCGTCATGCTCTTCAAGAGCTTCCATCAGCTTCAGCAGCTGCTCTGCCTCGCGTCCAGTCACCTTGACGGTGTTTTGGGGCACCATCTGCAGCGATGCGCTCTCGATCACCGCGCCCTTTTCCTCGAGGGCTTTTCTGACCGGTTCGAATGCCTGGGGGGAAGTGAAGATGGTGTACTCGTCGCCATCGCTTTGCATGTCGTCCGCGCCGGCGTCGAGGATGATATCCATGACCTCATCTTCGCTCTTCGTGTTCTTCGATCTCAGGAGGACAATGGTGCCCTTCTTGTGGAACATCCAGGCCACGCTCCCGCCCTGGCCGAGGTTCCCATTGTTCCGCGAGAAGACATGGCGCATCTCCGATACAGTGCGGTTGCTGTTGTCCGTGACCACATCCACGAGAATGGCGACGCCTCCGGGCCCGTACCCTTCGTAGGCGACTTCCTCCAGCGTTGTCCCCGGGAGTTCGCCGGTGCCTTTCTGGACCGCGCGTTTGATGTTGTCGGCGGGCATGTTATTGGCCTTCGCGGTCTGGATGGCCAGCCGGAGCCGGGGGTTGCCTTCGGCATTCGCGCCGCCGCTGCGCGCGGCGATCGTGATTTCCTTGATGAGCCGGGTGAACAGCCGCCCGCGGGCGGCGTCCGTTGCTCCCTTTTTTCTCTTGATCGTTGCCCATTTTGAATGACCGGACATGGCGTCTGTCTCCTTGATTAGCGTAAGTCTTTGATTTTGAGTTGCGGGACAGGATCCCCCGGGCGGACAGTCGGCGCGGGATTCCAGTCGTTCTCTTCGACAGTGAAGACGCATTCAAGGTCCCTGCGTCCCGTGGGCACGCGGGAAAGCAAATCCCCCAGCCCGAACCCGATGGCGTCGATGACGGTTCCGTTCTGCCGTACCTTGAACCGCAGATGATTCTTCCCCACGATGCGCGGAGAGCCGACGACCTCCAGATGTCTGGCCAGGAACACCGGGCGCATATTTCCCGGGCCAAACGGCGCGAATTCCCTGAGAATCCGCATGAACCGCGGCGTGACGTCGGCCAGGCTGATTTCCACCTCGATCTTGATCTCCGGCGTGCGCAACTCCTCGGTCATCATTTCTCGCACGGCATGATTGAAGGCCGCGCGGAATTCGTCCAGCTTGTCGAGTTCCACGGTCAACCCGGCCGCATACTTGTGACCACCGAACTGGATGATCTTCTCCTCGCACCGTTTCAGGGCCTGGTAGACATCGAAGCCGGAGATGCTCCGGGCCGACCCTTTGGCCACGCCGTCGACAGTGGCCATCATAATGGAAGGTTTGTAGTATTTCTCCACCATGCGCGACGCGACGATGCCGACCACGCCGGGGTGCCAGTGCTCTTCGTGCAGCACGAGCGCCGCATCTGCCTCCAGGTCGAACAGCGACTCGGCGAGCAACTGCGCTTCGGCGAAAGTGTCCTCGTCGATCTTTCGTCGGTTCTTGTTTTCCTCCTCGAGCACCCGAGCAAGCTCCGTTGCCTCATCCGGGTCCGTGCAGGTCATCAGCTTCACGGCCCGCATCGCGTCGCCAAGCCGTCCTACGGCGTTGATCCGTGGCGCGAGCACGAAGACGATCTGTCCGGTGGTAATCTGTCCGGGCCTCAATCCCGCGACATCGATCAACGCTCTGATCCCGGGGCGGGGATTTGAGTTGATGGCTTCCAAACCGAGCCGCGTCAGGATCCGGTTCTCGTTGATGAGCGGGACGATATCCGCGGTGCTTGCCAGGGTGACGAAGTCGAGGTACGAAAAGACCATCGACTCCTTTCCCAATCGTCGTGCCACCGCCTGAATCAGTTTGAAGCCCACGCCGCAACCGCAGAGACTCTTGAACGGATAGCGGTCGCCGGGGATGATCGGGTCCAACACAGCCAGGGCGTCGGGAAGGATCTCTCCCGGTTCGTGATGGTCGCAGATGATCACGTCCATCCCGAGTCCCTTGGCGTATTCCACCTGCTCGATCGCCGTGATCCCGCAATCGATGGAAAGGAAAATGTTGACGCCTGATTCCTTCGCGCGGTCGATCCCCTGGCGCGAGATGCCGTATCCTTCCTTGATTCGGTCCGGTGTGTAGAATTCCACCGTTGCGCCGGCATCGCGAAGGAACAGATAGAGCATCGACGCGCCATTCGTGCCGTCGACGTCGTAATCGCCGAATACAAAGAACTTCTCCCCCTGCCGGATCCCATCGATGATCCGTGTGGCGGCAACCTCCATGCCTCCCATGAGGAACGGATCATGCAGATCGTCCAGGCTGGGGCGGAAATACGCCTTCGCCTTGTCGTAATCGTCGATACCTCGGAAGAGGAGGATTCTGGCGATTGGTTCCGGTACGCTGATTTCGCGGGAGAGGTGAGCAACGGCTTCGGCGGCCGGCAGATCCATGATCGTCCACCGGTGATCCCTTGAAATCCTGTTCACGTTATTCCCCAGGGTCAGCTGCTTCCATATTCCGTCGCCGGAACATAGAAACAGTGCAGGTCTGTAAGCCGAATTCTGTCTGTCCCGCCCGGAAGGGTGGGAGAGGCAACCATTTCTCTAGGCCTCGGATTGCTCCTTGGCTCAAGCGACCTACCCGAGAGTGTTGCCCCGCCACCGTGCAAGCACGGGGCAGGACAGTGAAGCGAGCAGCTTCTCCTCTCTTATTTGGTCTTGCTCCAGGTGGGGTTTGTCATGCCCCTGTCATTGCTGGCAGGGCGGTGAGCTCTTACCTCGCCTTTTCACCCTTTCCGGTCCTATCCTACCCTTTCGGGCAAGGCCAGGTCCGGTGGTTTGTTTTCTGTGACACTTTCCGTTCTCACGGACTTGCGGCCATGAGACCCCTGTTATTCACGGGGCACCTTGCTCTATGGAGTTCGGACTTTCCTCATCCTGACAACGCTCACGCGTATCGGAACGCGGTTGCCCGACCTGCATTGTGATTGTTTATTGTTTATAGAAACATTCAGAGTGGCCTGATCGCCTCGGGATCCCGGAGCATTCGCTCCGTCCCGGCGTCGATCCCGAGGTTGGCCAGCGTGTCCGCATCCCGGTTTTCTTCCCGCGGGATGTGCTTCAGTTCCACGGTGAACGGCAGGCTGGAGATCGCGGCGACCACCCGGTCGTAGTACTTCCGGAGTTTGCGATCCCTGACCTTGTATTGTCTGTTGACCTGCCGGACCATCAGTTCACTGTCCGAGTGCACGATCAGGTGCGTGCACGAAAAGCCCGCGATCCTCTCCAACAGTGTGAGGAGCGCTCGATATTCGGCGACATTATTGGTCGTCGTTCCGATGTACCCGTTCAGCGAGAACAGGACCTCGTTGTTACCGTTTTTGACGATGATTCCGATGCCGCTTTCGCCGGGGTTTCCCCGCGAGGCGCCGTCGGTGAAGGCATACAGAGTCATGCCCCCGATGACGCGCTTTCGACGATTTCGTCCGACACGAGAATGCGCCCGCAGTGTTCACACATGAACAGTCTGTTATTCTGTCGCAACTCGAGGATCATCTGCGGCGGAACGCGGTTGTAGCATCCCCCGCAGGCTCCGCGCTTCACCGAGACGATCGCCTTGCCCCGCTTCGCCTTGCGGATCCGCTCATAGGTGGCGAGGTCGGCCTTGGGGATACGGACCACGAGCTTCTGACGGTCGTGGCGGTATTTCTCCTCCTCGGCTTCGTTCGCCCGGGACACCTCGGCCAGGGCCGCGCGTTTTTCCTCCAGCACTTTGTTCAGTTCTTCGAGCTGTCCGGTGACGATTGCGATGTCGTTGCGCGCTGTCGTCGCTTTTCCCTCGAGCTGGTCCATTTCCTTTTCCAGACGCGCGATGGTTTCGGTGGCGCTGTCCATCTCCTTCGTCAGGGCATCGTATTCCCGGTTGTTCCGAACCGTGTACTGCTGCGATTTGTACCGTTCGACTTTCTCTTTCAACGAGAGGATTTCGCTGTCCGCCCCGTCGCGCATGGCGAAGGCATTTCTCATGCTCTCTTCCAGCGCCGTTTTGTGCGACCGCAACTCGTTGGCTCTGTCTTCAAGTCCGCCGATCTCCGCAGGGAGATCCCCCTTCATTTCCTCCAGCTCATCGAGGTTCGAGTCGATGTTTTGAAGCGTGTACAGGTTGCGAAGCTTGTTTTCCAATTGCTGCTCCTCAAATGTTGCTAGACATACCTCACAGGGTTTGTGGGGGTCGTGGCCACGATAACCGGTATGCGGCGAGTCCGCCGCCTGATCTCCTTGTCCAACCGGGCGGCAAGCACCCGGATCACCGGGAATTCCGTCTCCCAGTGCCCGGCGTCCACAAGGATGATCTCGCCAAGCGCGTCATGGAACGCATGATACTTCACGTCGGCCGTGACGAACAGATCGGCTCCCTGGCGCACCGCCTCGCCGAGGAGGTCGGCGCCGCTGCCGCCGCAGGCGGCAACACGCCGCACCTTGTCGGTGTGGAACGGCGTAC
>JAGDMJ010000017.1 GCA_017860555.1 Bacteroidota bacterium | reverse complement strand
GACTTCAAGAACGACGAAGTTCTCTTCAGCGCATTCAGCTGGGGCGGATCTTCCCTCGTCCCGGACGACGAGTACGTCTCAGCGATCACCGCCACGTCGGTCGTTCGCGAGGGCGGGTTGGGCTCGTTCGACCGCATCGCGCTGGAAAAGAAGCTGGCCGGGAAGCTGGCGAACGTGGCCCCATCCATCAGCGAGCTGGCTGAAGGGGTGAGCGGAAGCGCGTCGACGCGCGATCTCGCGACGATGTTCCAGTTGCTCCATCTCACCTTCACTGCGCCACGGGAGGACAGCGTCGCCTTCCTGTCGTACCGCGCCAGGATGCGGGGCGCCCTGGAAAACCGGAATGCCCGGCCGGAGGCGGCATTCGAAGACACCATTCTCGTCACCATGTCGCAGTATAACGCTCGCCGACGGCCGTTCAGCCTCGCGATGCTCGAGGAGATGGATCTGAAGAGATCCTTCGCCTTTTACCGTGATCGTTTCGCGGACGCTGGCGACTTCACGTTCATCTTCGTCGGATCGTTCTCGGAGAAAGAGATCGAGCCTTTGATCCGCACGTACCTGGCAACCCTTCCCTCTCACGGAAGGAGCGAGAAATGGAAAGACGTGGGCATCAGACCGCCGAAAGGGGTTGTCGCCAAAACCGTTGCGCGGGGCATCGAGCCAAAAGCTCAGGTGCGCATGATCTTCTCCGGTCCCTTCACGTGGTCGCGGGAGAACCGCCATGCGATGGCGGCACTGGCGAGCGTCCTCCGCATCAAGCTCCGGGAAGCGCTGCGGGAAGAAAAGGGAGGCACCTACGGGGTGTCCGTGGGTGGATCTCCGATCCACTTTCCGCGAGCGGAGTATCGCTTCACTGTCTCTTTCGGCTGCGCGCCGGAACGTGTGGATGAACTGATCAAGACCGCGCTCGAGCAGATCGACAGCCTGAAGATTTTTGGGGCGGCCGATTCGTACATTACCAAGGTCAAGGAAACCGAATGGCGCGAGCGCGAGGTCAGTCTGAAGCAAAACGGGTTCTGGCTTTCGGCGCTGGAGTTTTGTCTCAGCAACGACATCGACCCCAAACAGATCCTGACCTTCACCGAATTGATCGCCGCGCTGACCTCTGACGTGGTCAGGGACGCGGCGCGGACATATCTCAACACGAACGAGTACGCCACATTCATTCTCGTGCCCAACCAGCAGCCATAGCCCATGGGTTTCCAGCGCGTCACGCCAGAGTTGATCCGGCGACTTGAACAGATCGTAGGCACGGGGTTCGTCAGCAGTGACAGCGAATCGCTGTCGCTTAACAGCCGCGACGAAACGGAAGACCTCTGTTTTCTCCCTGAGGTCGTCGTTCGGCCGACAGAGACGGCGGAAGTATCGCGGATCCTGGCACTCGCAAACGAGGCGTCTGTCCCGGTCACCCCGCGCGGGGGAGGAACCGGCCTTTCCGGAGGAGCCCTGCCCGTCTACGGCGGCATTTGCCTCTCCATGGACCGGTTCAACCGGATTCTTTCGATCGACCACCGGAACTTTCAGGCCCACGTCGAGCCCGGGGTTACCACGCAACGTTTCCAGGAGGAACTCGAGCCGCTCGGCCTGTTCTATCCCCCCGACCCGTCGTCCCGGGGCACGTGCCAGCTGGGAGGAAATCTTGCGGAATGCGCGGGCGGACCTCGTGCCGTGAAGTATGGCGTCACGAAAGATTACGTTCTCGGCCTGGAGGCGGTACTGCCAACGGGCGAGGTGATCAAGACCGGCGCCGCCGTGCTCAAGAATGTCACGGGATACAATCTCACGCAGTTGCTCGTCGGCAGCGAAGGGACACTCGCCGTCATCACCAAGATCATCTTCCGCCTCATCCCGCTCCCCCGATTCCGGCAGGTGGTCCTGGTGCCGTTCTCGTCGCTCGAGAAAGCCACCGCCGCGGTGGCCGCAATCTTCCAGCATGGCATCACCCCGTCCGCTCTGGAATTCATGGAACGCGCAGCCGTGAAAGCCGCCGAGAATCGGCTTGGAAAGCAGTGGCCCAACGGCAACGCCGAAGCGCAACTGCTGGTCGAGGTGGATGGGAGCCATGAAGAGACCATCGCGCGTGATATTGAACAGATCGCCGCCGTGGTGGAAAAGTTCGATGCGGCAGATGTGCTGCTTGCAGATGATCCTCAGAAGGTCCAAGACATCTGGGCTTTGCGCCGCAGTATCGGGGAATCGGTGAAAGCCATCTCCGCATACAAGGAAGAAGATACGGTGGTCCCACGCGCCCACCTGCCTGAACTTGTGCGCGGTGTGAAGGAGATCGCTCAACGGTACGGAATCACAGCAATCTGCTACGGCCATGCCGGCGACGGGAACGTCCACGTGAACATCCTCAAAGAAAAGATGGATGATACAACGTGGGAAAGGAACGTGGATGCCGCCGTGCGTGAGATCTTCCAACTCACGGTTTCCCTCGGCGGAACGATCTCGGGCGAGCACGGGATCGGCTATTCGCAGCGGTCGTACCTCCCCATTGCCCTTTCTCCCGTCGAGCTGAAGCTCATGCGGGAGATCAAACGAACCTTCGATCCGAACGGAATACTCAACCCCGGGAAAATCTTCACATGAAAATATCCAAAGCTGTCGTTACTGCCGCGGGCAAGGGACAGCGCACGCTTCCCCTCCAGACGCTCATTGACCGGGATGGAAAGCAAAAATCCGTCCTCGGCATTATTGTGGAAGAAGCACTCCGGGCGGGAATTGAGGAGCTGTGCATCGTGCTCCACCCGGGAGACGAGGCGCCATACGCGAAGGTTGCGGGCGATCACGCCGGGCGACTGCGGTTTGTCTACCAAGAGGAGCCCCTCGGGTACGGTCACGCGATCTTTTGCGCGCGGGAATTCGTCGGCGCGGACCCCTTTCTGCACCTGGTCGGCGATCACCTCTACGTCAGCCGGTCCGAACGAGGGTGTGCCCAGCACCTGGTGGAGGTCGCCTCGACCGAGGAGTGTGCCGTGTCTGCGGTCCATCCTACGCGGGAAACGCTGCTCCCCAATTTCGGCGCTGTAGGCGGACACAGGCTCGCCGGAAGGCCGGGCCTCTTACGCATCAGCACGGTCATTGAGAAGCCCACGCCGACAGAAGCCGAACAACAGCTTGTGGTCCCGGGAATGCGCGCAGGGTACTACCTCTGTTTCTTCGGCATGCACGTGCTGACACCCTCCGTCATGGAGATCCTGGAACGGAAGCTTCGTTCCCCGGGCGAAAACAAGAGAGTGACCCTGTCCGATGCGCTTGCCGAGCTGGCAAAGGGGGAACAGTATCTGGCCCTCGAGAAAGACGACTGGCGATATGATGTCGGCTCAAAATACGGGCTGCTCAACGCCCAACTCGCGCTCGGCCTGAGCGGCGTGGACCGCGACGAGGTGATCACCATGCTGATGGAAACGCTCGCCCTCCGCGAACGAGGCGCCGTACGAGGACACGCACAATGAGCGAGCTCCTCCGCATCATAACGGCGGACGATCCGCACATTCGAGACAGTTCCCTCGACGCTTTCTGCCGGACGGCATCGCTGGAAACGCTCCTTGAGGAATGCACCGCGCTGGATGCCTTCCGCCGCAGCAGCACGAATCTCTATCAGCGGGTGCGCGCCCTCTTCTTCCTGTATGCCATCCACCGCTATCACCTGCCTGAGAAGCCGGGATTCTCCCCGCGGGGACTCGTTCCATTCACCGGCTACGAACACTTGCTCAAGCGTCGTTTCGAAGAAGCAGCCGAGAATTTCCTGGGAAGCCAGGCATCCCATGGGCCGAACGACTGCATTTCAAGCGCGCTTGCCTCCGCCTACCGGAGCCTCGGCTTCCAGACCCTTGCCGACCAGGTCCGTGCCAGCGTCCGGTCCGTTCGCGGAAACCAGTGGATGTTCCGGACGGGACACCCGGCCGACCATCCGCTGCGCATCAGGCCCGAATTGCTGCAACGGGAAGACAACAATGCCCTCTTCCCGATCTTACGCGAGGCGACCCCGGTCCGCATGGACCTCACCCACAGCGGGTGGAGCGATATCTTCTTCCTTGGCATGGATTTCCCCGAGGGCGCGCGCGTTCTGAACATATCCATCGATCTCAGCGTGCGCGGCGCCTCTGGCTCCGCCTCACCCCGCCCCCCGGTGGAATCCTTTTTCCGGGTTATTGATCGCCCGGTCCTGCGCCTGACCAGCGTTGACCTTGGAGCGGTGGCGGAGATTACCAATCTGTCGGATATCTTCGATTTTGCGGCCGATTATCTGGGATTGCTGAAAGCCGCGGTCATTGCTTCAGGTATCGTCCCTCCGGGAATGGAAGGCGCGGAGCAGCCTCTCTCCGATCTCCTCGCGCGAATCGTGGGAGAGGGCCGGGGAATTGAAATCGTCACGAATGTCCGTGGGATCCCCAAAGGCTCGCGCCTCGCCGTCTCGACGACTCTTCTGACATCCATCATCGCCGTTTGTATGCGGGCAACGGGGCAAACGCGCTCAATCGCCGGGACGCTGACGGAACCCGAACGCCGGCTCGTGGCTGCTCGGGCGATCCTGGGAGAATGGCTGGGCGGGTCCGGCGGCGGGTGGCAGGACTCCGGGGGTATTTGGCCGGGCATCAAGCTCATCGCCGGGGCCCGGGCTGCCGAAGGAGACACCGAATACGGCATCAGCCGCGGCTGCCTCCTCCCGACCCACACCATCTTTTCCCCCGACGACGTCTCGCCGGAGACCCGCCAGAAATTGCAGGACAGCCTTGTGCTCGTCCACGGGGGCATGGCCCAGGATGTCGGGCCGATCCTCGAAATGGTGACGGAGAAGTATCTCCTCCGGTCCGAGGCGGAATGGCTGGGGCGAAGGGAAGCGATCAAGCTCCTCGATGACGTGGTCATGCAACTCAGGCAAGGCGATCTCTGTGCCATCGGCAGCTCAACGCACAAGAACTTCAACGGTCCCATCCAGACCATCATCCCCTGGGCATGCAACCTGTACACGGAAACGCTGATCCAGACAGTGACGAAAGAGTTCGGTGACGGATTCTGGGGGTTCTGGATGCTCGGGGGCATGTCCGGGGGAGGAATGGGGTTCCTGTTCAATCCCGCGGTGAAACCCACAGCACACGTCCGGTTGCAGGCAATACTCAGCGAAACGAAACGGGAGCTTGAACGCGGCATACCTTTCGCCATGGAACCGGTGGTGTATGATTTTGCCATCAATGAGCGGGGAACGTGGTGTAATCTCCTCACGGGTGACGGCGCCTTCATGCCACAGGGTTATTACACGCTTACCATCCCCGGACTGCTCAGGACGGAGCCGCGCAAACTCTCCTCCTTTCAGCGTGTCGAGCTCAACCGTTTCGGCGCGGCGGTGCGCGTCGACCCCGAGCTCTCGGGCGTGGTACAGAAACTGTTCGATCGCATCCTGCCGAGCGATAACCCGAAAGAGCGCGAGGGCGAAAGCCTCCGTGATTTGCTCAGTCGCTATGGATTCGACCGGGTGCAGCATGAACAGATCCGATCGGATCTGCGGAGCGGCCGGATTGGGATGGCGCAGAACCGCCTTCCAGTCAACAGCAATATCGAAGATGTGAACCCGGGCGATGTGCTTGACGCCTCACGAGAGTTGTCCGAACACCACCGGCGCGCGGGCAGCGAAGCGCTCACGTCAGGCAGGCTCGCTGTTGTCACGCTCGCCGGAGGCGCAGGAAGCCGATGGACAAAAGGAGCCGGGACCGTCAAAGCTCTCAACCCTTTCTGCCGGCTGAGCGGACGGTACCGCTCGTTTGTGGAGGTACACCTCGCGAAGAGCCGCAAGACCAGCCGTGCCTTCGGTGCACCGGTCCCGCACATCGTCTCCACCAGTTATCTGACGCAGCAGCCGATCCAGGCATATCTCGACCGGAACAATTTCCATGGCTATACCGGGCGGGTTCTCCTTTCTCCCGGCAGCATCATCGGGCTGCGCTTCGTTCCCATGGTCCATGATCTCCGGTTCCTCTGGGAGGAAATGCCCCAGCAGTTGCTCGATGAGCAAGCGCAGAAAGTTCTGGAAAGCCTGCACACGTCCCTGATCGAATGGGCCGTGCAGTCCGGCGAAGGAAGCGACTACACCGACAATCTCCCCCTGCAGTGCCTCCACCCCGTCGGGCACTGGTATGAAGTGCCAAATCTCCTGAGGAACGGTTCGCTGCATCAGCTCCTTCTTGAGATGCCAGCATTGAAGTATCTCATGATACACAATATTGATACACTCGGGGCGGATGTCGATCCCGCCATCCTCGGGTACCACATCGAGTCCGGCGCAGCGCTCACCACGGAAGTCACCACGCGTCGCATCGTCGACCGTGGAGGCGGGCTCGCCCGTATCGATGGCAAGCTTCGCCTCGTTGAGGGAATGGCCCTCCCCAAAGAAGAGATGGAGTTCAAGCTCACCTTCTACAATTCGGCGACCTACTGGGTCGACATTGATCGAATGTTGCGAGCCTTCGCCCTCACCCGGGAGGATCTCGCAAACAGTGACAAGGTGACTTCGGCGGTGCGCACCCTGGCTGCACGCATGCCTACATATATCACCATAAAGGACGTAAAGAAACGCTGGGGAAAAGGGCAGGAGGACATCTATCCTACTACCCAGTACGAGAAGCTCTGGGGCGACATGACCGCCCTGGCTGAACTGGAATGCCGTTACGTGGGGGTGCCCCGTTTCCGGGGGCAGCAACTCAAGGAACCGGCCCAGCTCGATGGGTGGTTGAGGGACGGATCCGCGGCATATGTCGAGGGCCTGTGTGAATGGGATGGCTAAACGGACAACGCGTACACGGAGGAACCACCGGAGCATTTTGTGTCCGTCCATATTGCATCTTCCGCAGTTTCGGCTATATTGAGAAATTATGGACCTATTCGACCGCGCGCTCGCCGGTATGATCGACCACACCCTGTTGAAACCGGAAGCCACGCCTGCCGATGTGAAAACCGTCTGCGAGGAGGCGCTCCGTTTTCGTTTCGCCTCGGTCTGTGTCAATCCCTGTTACGTCCCCCAATGCGTGGCGGCATTGCGGGATTCGGGGGTCGCGGTATGCACCGTCGTTGGTTTTCCTCTGGGGGCCGCCACGACGCCGGTAAAAACGTTCGAGACCGAGCAGGCACTGAAGGCCGGCGCGCGCGAGATCGATATGGTGATCAACATCGGCCTGCTCAAATCCGGAGACGATCGGGCGGTTGAAGCCGATATCCGCGCCGTCTGCGACGCCGCGCATCGCGGAGAAGCGCTGTGCAAAGTGATCATTGAAACTGCGCTCTTGACCGACGATGAGAAGATCCGCGCATGCCTGCTGGCAAAGAACGCCGGGGCCGACTTCGTCAAGACTTCGACCGGATTCAGCAAGGCAGGTGCCACTGCAGCAGATGTCGGATTGATGCGGCGAACGGTCGGGGAAGAAATCGGCGTGAAAGCCGCTGGAGGGATCCGCACCCGTCAGGATGCCCTCGCCATGGTTACGGCAGGGGCAACCCGGATCGGTGCAAGCGCGAGCGTTGCCCTCGTTCACGATACTGTTGGGAACATCTTGAGAACAACCCCATGAGAGGACTGGCCTATTTCCTGCCAGCTGCCTGGGCGGTGCTGGGTTTCTGGGGCTGCGGATCGTCGGAGGGAACCCGACAACCCACCCCTTCGGCTACGTCGGCAGGAGAGCAGGCACCGAGATTGGGGTTCGAAACCAGCGTCGACACGGTCAACACGGTGAGCGAAGGAGATCATGCGGGTGCCACCGAGACCCCGCGGGAAGGGCAGATCAGGTTCATGATTCAAATTGGCGCGTTCAAGGATGCACGCAACGCCAATCGAATTCAGGGAATCACCAGGGAGCGGTATCACCTTCCCGTTTTGAATGACTACAATATCAAGCTGGACTTGTACCAGATCCGCATCGGATTCTTCGAAACTCGTGAACAGGCGTTATTGTTTCGTCAACAGATGCAGGCCGGCTTCCCATCAGACTACAAAGACGCATGGGTCGTTCAACTGATAAGATAGGTGTGCGGAGATTCCTCATCGCACTGTTTCTGGCCATGGGCATTCTTGGAGGGTGCTCGGCACCGAAAGAGGCTGTAAAACCCGCCCCGACGTTTGACGAAGCCTTGAAGGAATACGAGGCGGGCTTCACCCCTTCCGATTATGATCCTGAGCCGGGGAAAAAAGGAAGCCGTTTCGGACCCGACACCACGGGCACGACGGATACCACAGCGGCTGAATCCTCCACGGCGGCCTCTATGGAGATGGTACCCGGCTTCCGGGTCCAGCTGGTTGCAACAGCAAGCATTGATGAGGCGAACGCAAGGAAAGCGGAAGCGGAAGGAAGCTTTCCGGGAGAACGGATCTACATCGAGTATGATCCGCCCACGTATAAGGTGCGGGCCGGAAATTTCCAGAACCGCATCGATGCGGATCGCTTTGCAAAGCTGGCATCGAGCCGCGGTTTTCAGGATGCCTGGCCGGTTCCTGAGAGGGTCTTCAAGAATCCCTCCCCCCCTCCACGCCCACCAGGTGCAGCCGAAGAGGCAGAGTAAACCTGCACGAGTCTGGCCCCATCACCCCTTACTTCAGGGAAATCACCACTCCCTGGACTCCCCACCGGGCACGAACTTTCACCGAGTCTTGATACACGGCAAAGCGCTCAGCCGGCTTGAAGGGAAATGGCAAACCGTAGCTGTATGTGCCGGAATCGTCGGCGTCCCGGAACGCACTGACCACGTACTTCCCTTCCGGTAGTTGGTCCAGAAGGAATCCTCCCGGCGCGGGAATGCTGATGGATTTCCGGCGCACGTCCGTTGCATCGATGCCCGCCACGGTGACCACAATCCGGCCCGCTCCCGCCCGCGCATCGGTCACTGACCCCTCGACCGTCCCGGTCGTCCTCAGGTCGAGCGTCTGGAACCGGACGACGGCGGTAGAGTCTTTATACGAATTCCCTTCTGCATCTCGTACCGAATCCATGGCCACCCTCAAACGATACCAGCTATTGAATCGGAGCTCCGTGTGCGGCCGAATGAGAAGTTGCACCGGGGACACCCAGAGCAATTCTGCCGCCAGGATTCCCTTGCCCGTGTCGCTCAACGTCAGCCCGTGCGCCAGCGACACCGTGTCCACGGGCTCCGAAAATGTGACGCGAAGAGGCGCATCGGGAGAAATTCCCCGGGCACTGTCTTTCACGGAAAAGACAAGCTGCGGCCGCAGCGTGTCAGGCGTTCCGTTTCCGGCGAAGTCACCCGACGCATGAAGCGAATCGACAGGGTTACCCGCCCGGTCCGAGATCTTGCGGACCGTCAGCCGATAGCCGGCGCCGCTGTCCATTGCGCTCACCGTAAGAATCCCGCCGTTCGACGGCGCGCCCGGCCTCAGAAACTGAAGGGCAATCGGGACGCTCTCTCCGGTAGCAGTGTCCGACAGAAGGAACTCCCCCCGGCCGAACGTGAGAGAGTCGATCGGCTCGCTGAACCCCAGGACGAGATGCCGGCGATCAAGCGCTCGAACCGCCGTGAGGAACGGCCGCGTGGTGTCCTCTTCGGAGAGCTGAAAATTCACGTCGTGGACTTCCGGGCGCTGCGCACTCAGGACGACATCTTCCGAAGCCACTCCGCATTGGTCCGTCTGCTTGTCGTACACAAGGTCACGGTACTGATCCCTGACCGCAAACACACGGTACCTGTTGTATGAAAGGTGCGACAACGAATACGTCCCTCTCAGGCCGGTTTGCATGATATAGTCCGGCCGTGTCGTTGCCGGATTGAGCGTATCGGGATTGATCCCGCCCAGGGCATAGGCGAAGATCATCACTCCTTCCGGCTTCTCGTCGTACACCCGTCCACGAATCGCCCCCCGATCGATGGAATCTCCGGACGCGAATGCGAGCGTGAATCCTCTGGCCATTCTGTTCCCGGCCCGCCTGTCTTTCACGTCCGTTCCGATGTTCACGACGTACGTCGTATTGCGCCGGAGCGCCTGCGTGAACCTGACCGCGACAGACGTTCCGCTCCAGTCGAACTCCAGGTCGCCGACATATGGAGATATGAAAATGGATTCCTCAACGCTGCGGCGGTCGACATACTTGCTGAATTCAAGTTCAATACTGTTGGTCTCGACTCGGACGGCGTTGGTGTCCGGAACCGTCCGAATCACCTCCGGCGGAACGACGTCCACCGGCCCGCCGGGAGGGGGGATCTGTCCGGCACAGGAGAGCAGCACGACCACTGCGGCAAGAGTGAAAAAAGACAGGATGAAACCGGATCTGGTCGAGGAAGTCATTGTGTCAAGCTTTCGAAGGTATACTCACTCAGGACGTACTATCGCCGCGTGCCTGCGATTTCCGGCTGCGCGTTCTTCGCGGCAGCCGCCTTCCGCGACAGCGCCCTTCGGTGTCGAGCCATCCGCACCATCCGCCTATGTTCGTCGAACGTCGTCGTGAACCAGTGCCCGCCCGCACCGTTCGCGACGAAGAAATAGTAATTGTGGTCCGCCGGGTAGAGCGCCGCGAGAATCGACGCGAGCCCCGGATTGTTCACCGGGCCGGGGGGCAGTCCTCTGTTCCGGTAGGTGTTGTAAGGACTTTCCAGCTTCAGATCCGAATACAGCAAGCGCCTGGGTCCTTCCTCAAGGATGTATTGGATTGTCGGATCGGCTTCGAGCGGCATTCCCTTGCGCAGCCTGTTCCGGTAGACGCCCGCGATCACCGGCCGTTCGTCATCGATCCTGGATTCGCCCTCGACGATCGATGCCATCGTCAGCACCTGCAGCGTCGACCAGCCCATATCCCGCTCGCGGACACGGAGCGAATCAACATAAAAGCGCATGAACTGCTCGACGAGCTTCCTCACGATCTCACGCTCATCCTGTTGCCACGTGAAGACATACGTCTCCGGAAACAAATACCCTTCGAGCGAGTTGGCGTCCACGCCCAGGGACCGGGCAAACGACCGGTCGGTCACCAGGCGCATGTATTTCGATGAATCGATTCCCACCTGCCGGTTCAAGAGCCTCGCCTGTGCACGGGCTGTCAGCCCTTCGGGCAGGGTGACCTGGATCGGCATCCCTCCCCGTCCACTGCGCATTGCGAGGAAGATCTCGGAGTTCGAGACGCCGCTGCGGAAGAGGTATTTCCCCACTTGCAGCCGGGATATTCCCCCGTGGAGCTTTGCGACAAACACAAAGAGCCCTTTCTCCCGGATGATGCCCTGGGACGCGAGCGAGTCCACGATGGCCGCAAACGTTTGCCCTCTCGAGACGTAGAAGATTCTTTCGGATGCACCCTCGAAGGTGTTCGGGCCATAGAACACATATCCCAGCCAGAGCAACGCGGCAAGAAGAATCGCGCACGCCACAATAATAGGTGCCTTCAACCGCCTGAAAAAAGCCGGCATCACGATCTCCTTGCGCAAGTTACACTGCTACGACCGTTTACACCAGACAGTTGCTTCAATCACCCGCGGGGCATATCCGTGGTCCGCCAGGCGTGCATCAGGCCAGCTCAAGGTTCGGCACGGCGGCGAGATCCATCCCTGATCCAATCCCACGGCGCAGGCGGAGCCAACCCACATAGGCGATCATGGCACCATTGTCCATACAATACTCAAGCGTCGGGTGGAAAAGCCTGAAGCCGCCAACCCGCGCTTCGTCTCCCAATCGCCGCCGCAATTCGGAATTGGCCGATACTCCCCCGGCGATGCACACGTCCCGGACGTTCAACTCCCGGGTGGCCCTCATGGTCTTCGCCACAAGGACGTCGACAACAGAAGCCTGGAAACTCGCACAGATGTCAGCCAGGCGGGCAGGGTCGAGAGCACCCGCTTTGGGATCCAGTTTCTTCTCGCGCAAGTAGTAAAGCACGGCGGTCTTCACTCCGCTGAAACTGAAATCGTACGAATCCTCTTCCAGGAACGAACGTGGAAAACGGATTGCCCGTGGATCACCCTGACTCCCCTGTCCGTCTATCGCCGGACCGCCCGGGTAGCCCAGGCCGAGCATTTTTGAAACCTTGTCGAATGCTTCACCCGCAGCATCATCGCGCGTCTGGCCCAACACCCGGTGCTGAAACTCAGATTCCACGTGCACCAGCATGGTATGGCCACCTGATACTATCAGTGACAGGAACGGATACGAGGGCTTCTCCTCTCCGAGGAAATTCGAATACAGATGACCTTCGATGTGATTTATCCCGGCAAACGGGATATGGAGGGCATACGCGAGAGCCTTCCCAAAATTCAGCCCTACCAGCAACGCCCCGGCAAGCCCCGGCCCGTACGTCGCTGCGATGCCGCTGAGATCCTCCTTCTGCGCCGCCCCTCTGGCGAGCGCCTCTTCGACAACCTGTATGATCAAGCGTTGGTGCGCCCGGGATGCCAATTCCGGCACCACACCGCCATATTTCCGGTGTACCAGCTGGGAGGAAATCACGTTGGATTTCACAACGCCATCAGCAACCACCGCGGCTGAGGTCTCGTCACACGATGTTTCGATTCCAAGAACGACCATTTCTTAGAATACGCAAAGAGAGACTGAAATTCAACGAAAGAGCAGGCAGAGCATGGAGAAAGACGAAGACAGAAGCAAGAAAGGAGATCAAGGTGCGCGGAGGGAAATTCCGGATGGAAGATTCCCGGGAGACACAGAAAGTGAGTTTGGTGAGTTGCGGAAATGTTCGTTTTTGCCTATATTATAATCCTTATCGTTTAGCCGAAAATTGAACCGAAGAAAGAACGGTACCAGTATGGCACGAGTGTGTGAGATTTGCGGAAAGAAACCGGTGTACGGCAACAACATCAGCCACGCGCACAACCTGACACGCCGGAGATGGAATCCCAATCTCCAGGAAGTCCGTGCACGCGTGAATGGCCGCACCAAGCGGATGACCGTCTGCACGACCTGCATCAAGTCGAACAGGGTTACGAAAGTCGCCTGAGCCGTTCCAGTTTCTTTTCGGAGCAGCCTTGCGTTCGCTGTCACAGACGATGGAAGCCATCACTGCTGATGGCTTTTTTGTTCCATGCCGAAGCTTGAACTACAGCTCAATCTGCCGAATCAGTTAACTCTCCTTCGGATTGTCCTGACGCCGGTGTTTGTGGTGTTGTTGCTCTCGGAATCCCCTATTTATCTGCAACTCTCCCTTGCTGTTTTTATCATCGCCGCCCTGACTGATTGGTATGACGGCTGGATCGCGCGCAGGCTTGGGCATGTATCACGGTGGGGAAAATTCCTTGATCCCCTGGCTGACAAGGTCCTTTCCTCCGCTGCACTACTCGCGTATGTGGCACTCGACCTCGTTGACGGTTGGATGGTCTGGATTGTCATCGTCCGCGATTTCCTCATCACGGGTCTCCGGAGCTATGCCGAATATAAAGACGAACCGATCGTGACCTCCCGGGGTGCGCAAGCCAAGACCTTCGGGGAGTTTGTCGTGATCTATTACATCCTGATCCTTTTTGTAGCTCGGAGTATCCCTTCAGTGTATGCAGACTTCGGCGGCTGGATTGATGCCCTCATGCACCGCCAGGTGTTGTTCGGCATGATGCTGCTCGTCACGCTCTCCACCGTTGGAACCGGCATCGCCTATCTGTTCGACAACCGGAAGTTCCTTCGAGCCCTCTATGAAAGCATCAAACCGGCCCGGTGAAGAGGAGCCGGGGCCCCTCCGTGCATCCTTGCTGACCAGGCTCATCGCCACGGGGCTCTTCGTCGGGTACATCCCGTGGGCCTCCGGAACATTCGGCTCTCTCCTCGGATGCGCGGTGGCGTTTCTCCCGTCGTTCGAAGAGCCCGTCGTTGCATCCGTGTTTATCGTGCTCGGCCTTCTGGCCGGCGTCATGACATCCGCACGCGTGGCAGCAGTGGACGGCCACCGTCTCACGAAAACCGCCGCGGTCACGAAAGCCATTTTCCAGCCAGAGAAACACCGGGAACCGGATCCTTCCGTTGTTGTTATTGATGAGATCGTCGGCATGTGGGTTTCCCTCTTCTTGCTGCCGCTGGACCTTCTAACGGTCCTGACATCGTTCGTCTTGTTCCGGATGTTTGATGTTCTGAAGCCTCCTCCCGCCCGTCAGGTGGAGCACGTCCCCCGCGGCTGGGGGATCATGCTGGATGACATCATCGCCGGGATCTACGCGAATCTCGGCACAAGGCTTCTTCTGTTCTTACTCATGGTGACCCATACGTGAAATCCGCAATCATCACGATTGGCGATGAACTGCTGATCGGCCAGATCGTGAACACGAACCAGGCGTACATCGCCGGGCGGCTGAATGCTGCCGGAGTCAGCGTCGAGAGAATGTTGACCGTCGGGGACGATCTGGACGGCATTCTGGCGGCCTTTCGGGAATGCTGGTCTTCGTTCCAGGTGGTGATCGTCACAGGGGGCCTTGGCCCCACACACGACGACGTCACCAAGAAGGCCGTCTGCAGGTTCTTCGACATGGGGTTGGCATCCAGGCCGGACCTGCGAGAGAGCATCCAGACGCTGCTCGCGAAACGAGGCACTCGATGGGGACCGACAGCGGAGGAGCAGACGCTGTTTCCGGACAACGCTGAGGTCATTCCGAATCCGGTCGGAACGGCGGCGGGTATCCTCGTTGCGCGGGGGGGGAAGTACTTCATGGTCCTGCCCGGTGTGCCGTTTGAAATGAAAGAGATGGTCGACCAAACGATCATCCCGCTCCTGGAATCGACAGTTACCGGTTCGGTGATCCGCCATCGTACGCTCCGGACCACCGGAGTGACCGAGAGCATGCTTGCGGGACAGCTTGGCGACGTCAATCTATTTCTGGAGGGCGCGCGACTGGCCTTCCTCCCTTCTCCAGCCGGAGTTCGGCTTCGCGTCAGCCTGCGGGACCAGGACGCTCTCACCGCCGACCGGCGCATGCAACGGATCGAGGAAACGATTCGCTCAAAGGTCGGAACGTACATCTATGGCACCGGAGAGGAAGAACTCGCCGAGGTGTTGGGTCGGCTTCTGAAGGAACGCCATCTCACCATCGCCGTTGCCGAATCTTGCACCGGCGGACTCATCGCCGACAAAATTACCGATGTGAGCGGCAGTTCCGGCTACCTGGACCGGGGCTTGATCGCATACAGCAACAGATCAAAGACAGAGCTTCTAGGCGTGCCCGCTGAGCTCATCGCACGCACAGGGGCCGTGAGTCAGGAGGTAGCCGAGGCGATGGCGGCCGGTGTCAGACAGAGGTCGGGAACGGACATAGGCCTTTCCACGACAGGCATTGCTGGCCCAACGGGTGGGACTGCCGAGAAGCCGGTAGGCCTGGTTTGGATCGGCTACTCGGACGTATCGCAGACAGTGGCACGGCGTCATCTTTTTGGAGAAGGCCGTGCGCGAGTGAAGGAGCGGGCAGCTCAGGCGGCGCTGGAGCTTGTGAGGAGGATGTTGCTGGGGCTGGATTGACCGCCGACAGGAACCCCGTAGGGATTCGCCGGGCAGTTCCTTCGTATACTGACTGAACTGGCCGTCCTGTTCCCAGTACCCGCCAGGTCATGAAAGGCCCCGTCTGCCTCTTGCCTTCGATGCTTCAGTCGGTTGTTACACACAGGTGCTGTGAAGTAGGATGTCTCATCTCAGGCTTTTCATCGCATTCGAGAGCCCGCAGGAGGTCAAGGCAAAGGCGGGAGAGATCCAGGACCAGCTTCGCCAGGCTCATGCCGATGTCTCTTGGGAACGGCACGATAAGCTCCACTGTACCGTCAAATTCCTTGGCGAAACCCCTTCGGAGCTTGTCCCTGTAATTGCGGATGCGCTTCTGGAGATTGGTCGGCAGAATCCTCCGTTCTCGGTCCGCTACCGCGGTACAGGTTGCTTCCCGGGGAAGCGCGACCCTCGCGTTCTCTGGCTTGGCATAGAAAACCCGGAT
>JAGDMJ010000016.1 GCA_017860555.1 Bacteroidota bacterium | reverse complement strand
ACATCGAGCCCGTCTTCAAGCTGCTCCCAGATATGGTCATGCTCTTCCCAGAACGGCTCGAGCCGGATGAGCGTGCGAAACTTCGGGTTGACCTTTCGCCCGGCATCGCGCAGCACGCGGAGGAACCTCACCAGATTGAGCGCAGCCGCCTGGGCGATATCTTTCGCGCCCAGCCATTCACGCACAACATAGCCTCCCCCGTTGCGCCCGACGTAGAGCGAGCTGGTGTATTCAAATCCCGCGCCGCTGTCATTCGACCAGATCGACATATAGCCGAGCCGAGGCACTTCATGCAGGAGGTTTTCCATCATCTCCGCATAGTGTTCGCGGACCACCGGATGCGCGATGGAGAGGTTGAACCTGGGCCGGAAGCTGCGCAAGGGATGGTCGACGCGCGCACCTCGCAGGACCGGGTAGCGCTGCAAAAGTTCGTCGGGCACCGAGCGGGGCTCGAAACACACGATCCCGGGGGTCAGGCCATATTTCTCTGCGAATTCCGCGTTGGTCTTGAGATAGTTGAGATTTGCCTGGAGATAGTCCGAATCATAGATCCCCTTGTTCAATGTGCTGGTCACGAATTGATCCAACGAGGGACAATACGTGTAGAAGCGATGCAGAAGCTCACCCTTCGGCCCCGTTTCGAAGGGGACGGGAAACGCCAGGCCGTTCACTTCCGCATACGAGAAGCCCATTCTTGCCATGGTCTTGAAATGTTCTTCACGGTTGAAATTGCGAACCGTTCTGGCATGCTGGGTGAGGAAGAGATCGTATGCCGGGCGCATCTCCGGGAATGCCGGGATTGCGATCTTGCCGTTTGCGAACTCACCCGCGTCACGTGATCCCCACTCTTCGTTCGCCAGACAGAAGAGGCCATAGAGCAAATGTTGACTGGAGACCAGCAGTTCAACGCCTCCCGCTTTGTTGATGCGGGCCAGTACCCAGCGAGCCTTGCCGGCGAGGGCAGGGTGAATTGCTTTTTCTTTGCCGGGGCTGTCCGCTACGGCAACACGGAGCGCCCCCGCCGATGCATTCATACCGCGCGATTTCGCGATCATTGCGGCCGGTGCCATCGACTTCTGGATTTCCGCAGCAACGGTCCGCTCCACAAGCGGTCCCGACGGGGCGATTTCGATCCGCTTGACCTGTGATATGAGCTCGCGAAGAGTAGCCATTCGTTTGTCCTTTCCTAAGGTTTCCTGCAAAAGGGTTCGGTGTGAGGTGCCGGGTGTGTGAGGAACATCAGGGATCGGTTCCTCCGTGACTCATCCCGACGCCCTCTCTACTGTTCTTTTTGATTTGCTTTATTTCCACGAGACAATTTCCACTCCGCTTTCCAGCGCTTCGATTTCCTCGGGACTCGAGGAGGCCACCTCCCAGACCCTTGCATTTGCTCCCCCGGCCGCGGCGCCGAAGCTCAAACAGCGCTCGAAGCTCCATCCGTGAGTCAGCCCACAGAGGATTCCCGCGATCATGCTGTCCCCTGATCCGGTCGGGTTGACGGCCTTGACTGTCGGCGGGGTTACTTTCCAGATCCCATCACGTGTTGCGGCATAGAACGGCGAAGAACCGGCGGTAATGATACAATAGGTAATGCCAAGCCTCAAAAGCGACTCAAGGGCCATGCGGAAGTCTTCGTCGCTCCTGAGTGGCTTCCCGAACGTCTGTTCATATTCATCCTTGTTCGGTTTGACGAGCACCGGCACGGCCGGGAGCGCGGCGCGGAAAGCGTCGCCGTACGAATCCAGGACGGAAGGGATGCCCGCCTCGTGTGCTATGGTGATGATATCCCGGAACACGCCGTCCGCCTCGGGTGATGGTGAGCTCCCGGAACAGACCAGCCAGGAACTTTTCCCGGCAAGCGAACGGCACAGCGAGACAAGCGCGTCCGCTTCCTGCACCGTCACACGATGCGGCGGTTCGAAGACGGACGTCTGGACGTTGTTCGGATCGCGATACGTGACCCCTTCGCGTGTCAACCCGGCCACACGAATGAAGCCGTGAGAGAGTCCTTCGTCGTCGAGGAGGCGATTCATGAGTGCTCCAATCTCGCCCCCGGCGAACCCGGTTGCAAGCGTGTCGCATCCGAGGCGCTGCAACTGGCGAGAGACATTGATCCCCTTCCCGCCAACAACGAACTCCACCCTGGAGGCACGGACGATCTCCCCCGGTCGGACGGCATCAATATAGACCGTCTTATCCAGCATCGGGTTCAGGGTAACGGTCGTGATCATTGCGATAATGTTGCGGCGCTTGGCGCGGACTCGTCGTCATGGACGCTGGCGCTGAGAGCCGCACTGATGCTTTCCATGCATGTGAGGGTGAAATTCACTTCTTCGACCCTGGTTGTGCCTGCTTCGCCACGCCTTCCCACGCTCTCCACTTCGAATACCCTACTCTGTCCGGCGCCCCGTCGGGCTGAAGGCTGTGCGTATTCGGAAGTGCCTCCAAGAGCGCTTTCCCCTGATAACGCAGTTGCAACACGTTGGCAACAGCATAGCGGAGCGAATCCTTTCCCGTGCTTGCGTAGAGGAAATGCGCGTCGGTCTCGAAATCCCCGTAGGTGGTCTTCCCCAGATCATAGAGGTAGCGCGGCCTGATGTTTTCACGCGCGACTTCCATGTCCAGGTCCGCTTTGATGCCAAGCGTGACAACGGCATTGTTCTGCTCCATAGTCAGGCAGACCGCCTTGTACGCAGCTGAGGTCGGGACCATCTTGAACTTTGAGAGGAGCGCTTGAGGATCTACTGACCGGTCGTGCGGGATCAGCATGGTAACAAACAGCTCCATGTCTCCCGTCCTGTACTGACTCGAGATTGTCTGATAGACGGCCTGTTCGGTCTGGGAGTGACGACTGATCGGCTCCGCGCCTTCCGTCTTCGCGTAGGTCTCGAGAAAAAAGACCAGGAGCGACTGATTCTTCGGAAATTGGAAACCCTGGGGCAGGGAATCCGTCGCAATGTCAAACCAGTGCTCGCCGCGCTTCAGGATGTTCTGCGCATGCCAGAAATTCGTGAAGGTGAAATAATCGGACCGGAGCATCTTGATGGCGTCCACAACCACGAAATATCCCGGATCGCGCACGTACGTTATCACGCGATCCCATTGATACCCCAGCTTGTCGTCGATAAGGCGGGTTCGGCTCATATCCACGTCATGGAGACTCAGGAAATCGACCTTCTGCGTCCGGACCTGCCGGTAGGCCCCGGAGTTCTGCACAAACTCCAGCATGGATTGATTCTTGTCCCGTTTGTTCAGCCGCGCAACGAGGCGGTTGTGGAAATAATCCTGCCTCCAGGCACCATACTTCCCGCTTGGAAGGTCGTTCCTGTACCCGGCATCATGAAGGAGAACAGAGCCTTTATTCATGAGAAGCACAATGCTGTTCTCATCGGCATGCCCGTGATGCATCTTTTCTTCTTCGACGGTGATGGTCTGGCGGAGGTATTCACGCCCCAACCAGCCGCCCTCACCTTCATCACAATAATTCAACAACATGTACATGCTCGACGGTGCCCACCCGTTCCGGAACACGACCTTTTTGCCGACCAGGTCATCGAGCATTTCCTGGCTGAGGGAGCTGGGTACGGCGGGAGTGACCGACTCATCCGCCCAGCGGTACGCGTCGATCAAGGAATAGGCGTCGCCTGTGCCGATGGTGTCCGTACGGTCGGTGACGGTCTTCAGGACCGAGGCGGCAGCCCATTTCATCTCGGGATTCTTGTACACGGCGGCACCCTTCTCGAAGACCGGCACAAAGCGCAACGCGCCCGAGGCGGCATTCCACTGCGCGTCGCCGAAATCCGGCACGGTCCCGGCCGGCCCAATGAGCTTCGTGTAATACTCGAGATAGTAGCGCATCATGGGCGACGTATACGTTTCGGGCCGGTGCGCGGCATCGGCATACGAGAACAGCGAATAGAGCCACACCGGGTGATAGATCGAGGCATCCTCGATTTCCCAATGATAGATATTGTCTGCGGCGATCACATCCGCCATCTGCTTCCACCTCGGCGCGCTGGGATGGTTCGGCAAAGCCGTATACGCATAGCAGAATGCTTCGGCGCGGAGCATTGCCCGGTTGTGCGCCCCCCATTCGGGAAACCGGAAAATGAAGTCAACGCTTCCGGCAAGATCCCGTTCAATGGTGGACCGCGAACCGGCATCAATCACATCGCTCCCTCGAATCGCCATATACGCGCGTGCGTAGGGAGGCATGTAGAAAAAATTCGCAAGGGCCGGGACACCGTCTTTGTACTCCACCCGCCCCTTCACATACTCTCCGGTCAGCGTCTGCCGCAGGCTGCCGTATTCCGCGAGCAGCTTTGCGGCGCGTTCGGCATACACCCGCTCGTGTGTCTGTTCATAGAGAAACCCGAGAGTTGCCGCCAGATACACCGGATGCCCCGGGGCGTCATACCCCCAGAGAATATTGGGCTTGGTTCTCTTCTTCCATTGCTCGAGCAACGCCGGCGTCTCCCTCCAGCTTTTTTCAACCGATTTCTTGATGAGATCGAGATAGAGCGCCTTCTGGGAAAACGCCGAATGCGCAATGAGTAAACTGACCAACAGGGCAATGATCCGTTTCATGATCTTCCAGGATTGTTTGCGAAAACGTGAGCTTCATCTAGACCGGAGTCACTGGACCCGATCGCGCACCGTCCGCGCGTGCCGCATATTCTCAGACGGTGCCTTCTGTTCAACTATATCGGCAAAGCTTGGTGGAGCCCCCCTTGATCGAGCGCGGCACAGAGCGCGGCAAGGTCTCCGATGGACTCTCCGATCTCCGCAGGGACGATCTCGCAGACCCGACTGGCCTCGAGGAGCGTTTCTTCCAGGAAGACGCGCTTCGCCGGCTCGATCAGCGCCGCCTGCGCACGCATTCCGAGTCCCCCCATGATGATCCGTTGCGGGTTCAGGATGTCCGCAATGATGGCAAGGCCACGTCCCAGATAAAGAGCAGCGCGTCCAAAAACCTCGCGTGCCTCGGGAGAGCCCTTGTGCCATGCCTCGTGCACTTCGACGGCGGTCACATCCTGCCCCCAGATGGCCGGATACATCAGGTGCGCAAGTCGGGCAATCCCCGTTCCGCTGCCGAAACCCTCCAGCGATCCCGCTTTCCCGTAGCAGAGCGGTCCGTCTTCGGCAACTCTGATGTGTCCTGCCTCTCCCGCAACGTCACTCGTTCCACGGTAGAGTCGGCCGTCAAGTATCAAACCTGCCCCGAAGCCCGTCCCCATAGTGACAAAAACGATGTTCTTGAACCCCCGCCCGGCCCCGAAATAGAATTCCGCCAGCGCCCCCGCGTTGCCGTCGTGCTCAACATAGACCGGCACCTGAAAGTGACGTGCGAGCAGCTGCTTGAGCGGAATGTCTACCCATCCCGGAAGGTTCGGCGGTGATTTGATAATGCCGTTCAGGACGTCCAGCGGGCCTCCGATCGAGACGCTGACGGCCGTCACGGGAGAGCGGGCCTGATCGATGACTTGCTCCGCCACATGGACCATCTCGTCAAAGACCGGTTGGAACCCGCGCTCAGGATGGGTGGCAAACGATCTCCGGGCATGGATCTCACCCGTGGGCGTACCGATGATGACGCCGATCTTCGTGCCGCCGACATCAAGACCCAGAATGGACGGACTGTTCATTGGAGGACCCGTTCGATGATGCGAACTGCGTCGTGCAGTTGATCGATCTCGATATACTCTTCTTCCGTATGTGCGCGGGCTATGTCCCCCGGTCCAAACACCACGGTGGGAATGCCGTAACCGTTGTACACGCCGGCGTCGGTTGCATATTGTGCCGATTCTATCGCGACCCGACCCACGATGTCGTCCACTGCCTGCGCGAGTTTCTGCACGACGGCGCTCCCGGCGCTGACTTCCATGCCCGCAATGGACAAATGTGGTCCCACAGTTTCCCAATTTTCGATGCCGTCCAACGCCTTCGTGGCCGCGCCGAGGACCGAAGCATCCGTTTCCCCCGGCAGGGTCCTGCGATCCACCTCGATCATGCACCGGTCGGGCACGATGTTCACCGTCTGCCCTCCTTCGATCACCCCCACGCTCAACGTTGGAGTGCCGAGCAACGGGTGAGGAGAGTTCCTCACGAGCGCAGCCGCATGTGCCTCAAGACGGGCAACCACCCGCGCCATGGTGTAAATGGCATTCCTGCCGCGGTCAGGATAGGCGGAATGCGCCGCCACGCCATGCGTCACGATCTTCCAGCGAGTGACGCCTTTGTGAGCACGGACGATGTGTAGTTGTGTTGGTTCTCCGGCAATGCCAAAGTCCGCTTTTAGCCCCCTGGAGACGGCATGCTTCGCCCCGGTGAACCCGTATTCTTCATCGGCAACCGCAAGCAGAAGAATGTTCATCTTTGGCTTCTGGATGCCTTCGGCATACGAACAGAGCACGTGCAGAAACGCGGCCAGCGATCCTTTGGTGTCACACGCGCCCCTGCCATACAATCGTCCCTCCCGGATCACAGGGCGGAATGGGTCGATCGTCATCCGGTCGGCAAACACCGTATCCAGGTGGGCTTCCAGAAGAAGCGTCTGGCGGGCACCGACATCCAGCCGTGCCATGACATTTGGCCGTCCCGGCGCTACGTCGTCGAGTTCCACATCCACCGAAGCGTGCCGCAGGTGTTCTGCCACAAACTCCGCCAGAGCCCCCTCACCATACTGGCTCCCTTCCCGGCCACGCCCCATGGGATTGATGCTGGGAATCGCGACCAGGTCTGAAAGGAGTTTTTCAGGAGCATCCATGCGACGAATACGGTCCAATTGGCAATGCCTCTCGCTCGACTGCGAACGCAAGGCATTCTGGTTGATGCCGGTCAGGCGAAATCCTCGATCGTCAACTTCAGGGAAACAATTCCCGCAGGAGGAACGCTCAGGGGAATCGTCCTCCCGTTGAATACCTCGGCCGGCGCGGTCTCCGTTTCATCGAGTCTGCACCATGACGCTTTCACGACGGGTTTCGAGGACTGAACCTCGCCTCTCACCTCGAGGGAACCGGGGTTGTACAGGCGCACGATCAGCGCATTTCCTTCCTCCGATTGCTTCAGGGCGCTCAAAACGAGCCGGGAAGGCGCAACACTCACGAAGGACCCTTCCACCGGGAGCGCCCCGCTGTTCTTCCGCCGCACGGCGAGGAATGGCAGGTGGAACTCCTCGCTAGTGGTATTGACCTCTTCATCGCTTGTCAGAGCGTTGGCAGAGTGGGGAAAGAGGGCATACCTGAAGGCGTGCGTCCCCTGGCATTGGGCGTCGGGTGTGTCATTGTGCCAGCCAGATTTGCCGCCGGGACGCGTAATGGGTTTGTCGGCAGCCAGCGTGCCGACGCACCGCAGCAGAGTGAGTGCGAGGGTCCCCTTCCCGTCCGGTTTGAGCTCATATTCGGGGAGGCCGTACGACAGGAGCGTGAAAGCTTTTTCCTGGTCCTTGATGGTCACGAAACGCTGCATCGGCGCAACCATGGTCGGATGCTCGATCGTGAACTTCGCAAGGTCATACTTCTGCTGCTTGCGCTCCACGATGCAGAACTGCGAATCGGCAACACTCGTGTCCGTCGCAATCCCGGCGGGAAACAGGACGCGCAGCCTGTGGTCCTTCGCCGTGTTGTCCACAGTCGTCCGGACATCCAGGAAACGTGCACGAGGCGTCAGAGACACCAGCGATTCAATCCGGAGAAGAGTGTTCCTGGGACTCCGCGAGTTCCTGTCCGGAGCGGCTTCCGCAGGCACCTTCATGACCGTTGTGATCCGGAGCGCAACGCGCAGGGGCCCCTCCTCCGCGAGCGCAACCCGCGTCGTTCCTTTGGTCGAGGAGACCCATTTGTCCTTGCGAGGATAGGAGTAGTTGTATTCATCCCCCACGTCGCCCGAATCTTCGAATGTGTTCAGCTTTGCATAGGCCTGTCCGGAAGTCTTGTCCTTCAGCGTGAGTTCTCCGCGGTTGTTCGCCTCGACCCGGAGGAAATCATTCTCAAGAAAATTCCTGCCGCACCGGAGGGTGGTCGGGTACTTCCGGAATTTCTTCCCCTTCACGATCGACAGTCCTTTGTATCCGACCGGCGGGACATCCTTCACGTCCACCAGGATCCGGAAGTTGTCCGCGTAGGTCTGCCTCGGGTAGTTGTAGTTGGTATACGCGATATCGTACCCCTCGTGCCGGTCAAGGATCTGGAAGGGAATTTCCTTCCCCTCCGCGTTGTGGAGCGAGAAGCCGGCAACAGGCGGCTTCTTGGGGGCGACTCTCACATCGGGATTCAATCCGACCACGATGTCCTGGAGATAGAAACTCACCTGTGCCTCAGCCACGCCGGAGCGGACGAACGGCGACGGGTTGAAAAAGAAAATATACCGGTCGTCCCCCGAGGCGAGGTCATCATACGGAATGATCCGGTCGAGCGAAGTCTCGACGATGGACTGCCCGACGTCTTCCACCGCTTTGAAGCGGGTCATCATCTCGCGATGGACCGGGTCGATACTGCAGCCGCAGATGCTGTCGTGCGGGTGATTCTGCATGAGGGTACGCCAGGCATGGCGAATGAGAGGCAGCTGCGAACGCATGCCCTCAGCCACGGCGTAGGCATTCAGCGGCTCGGCGTATCGCTGCAGGAGCAGCTGCTTCTGCCAGTTCTGCTGTTTGAGGTACATCCGGCTGGAGTAGACCCCGCCGATGACCACGAAGGCATAGCGGTAGCCAAACCGGAGCTCTCCCTGGACCTCCGGGAGATCTTTCACTTCCTTTTTGACGGCGGCGGCATACTGCGGTACGCTGCTGTGGGCAAACTCGCCGTTGAAGTTCTTCCGCAGGAGGTCAAGCGTCTGCGGCAGCTTTGGATCAGGCCAATGGTGGTCGCCGCCATTCAATAACAAGCGGTGCCCCGTGGCAGCGCGCGCATCCACTTCCTCCTTCAGCTCTTTGAACCTCTGCAGGATCTCCTTCTCTGTCTCCTGGTGGAAGTAGCAGGCGCTGTAGCCGTGCCGGAACAGATGAAGCATCAGGCATCGGGTTCCATCCGGCCCTGTCCACCAGTATTCCGAGCTGTCCTGGCCTGGTTCTCCGCCGAATCCGCGGTAGAGCAGCACCGTGTCGATGCCAAAGCCGCTCAGGATCGCCGGCATCATGGCAATATGGCCGAAGGAATCCGGTATGTAGCCGACCTTCATCTCCGCGCCGAAATCGCGCGAGCGGCGCATGCCGGCATGAAGATTCCGGACCGCCGCCTCAGCGCTCACCAGGAACTCATCCGGCAGCACATACCAGGGGCCGATTATCAAGCGACCCTCGCGCACCAGCCGGCGCAGTTCCTCCTCGCGTTCGGGCCTGACGGCCAGATAGTCGTCCAGCACGACGGTCTGGCCATCGAGCGTAAAACATCGGTAGCGCGGATCCCGGTCGAGAATCTCCAGGAGGTCATCCACCATGTTCACGAGCATCGAGCGGAATTGCTCGAAACTCTTATACCATTCTCTATCCCAGTGAGAATGGGAAACGATGTGGTACGTGGGTTTCATAGTTCTCGAATGGTTGAATTGCTGTCGATGCGCCAACGGCGGTAACGCAGCTTGCCGCCACGGCATTTGCGGTACGTGCAGCCTCGAACGGATCGAAGCCGCGGAGCGTTGCGGCGACGAAGCCCGCGACAAAGGCATCACCCGCGCCGGTGGCATCGATCACCTTCTTGACCCGAAGTGCCGGCACCTGCATGGTCGCGTCTCCAAACGCGATGAAGCAACCTCTGGCACCCATCTTGACCCCCACAACACCTCTTGCACCGGCCTCCTGAAGGTAACGGACGATTTCCTCCGGCTTCCTCTTGCCTGTCAGGACGACTGCCTCATCATAGCTCGGGATGAAGATGTCAACGAACGGGAGGACTGCTCGCAGAAGCCCGGGATTTCTCTTCGGCACTCCTCCCGTGTCAAGCAGGATCCTGACTCCGGTTTCCTCCTTGATGGTACGGAAGAGCCGTGCCAGGCCCGGCTCGCATTCCGGCAACAAACCCAGATACCCGAACGCCAGCATCCTCGCGCGCGCAATGAGGTCCATGCGGGCAAGGACATCCTTCACAGAAAAATCAGTCAGGCACCCTCGCGTGTGGAGAAACGTGCGCTCTCCATCCGCGCCGACGGCAACGATCGTGGCAGAGGTCTGCTTTCGTTTGTCGACGATGACGCCGGACGTTTCGAGGCCGTGCTTCTCATACTGCTGCATGATGAACTGCCCCAGCCCGTCGTCCCCCACGCGTGTGATCGCTCCGACAGTGAAGCCCATTTTGGCAAGGTCGATGCCCGTGTTGGAGACATTCCCGCCGGTGGTGAGCGTCACTGTGTCGATGACCTGCAGGCTTCCGGCTTTCGGAGGCCGCGCGAGATTCACCGGGCGGCCAATGATGTCCACCACGGCCAGGCCGGCAACGACCACATCAAGATCTGCTCCCATGCCCCGTGCTGCCTGCTGCTTCGACACGCATCCTCCGTGAGTCATTCTCCGGTGATCTTCCCTGCCTTGAAATCGAGGATCCGCCGTTGGCCTTTGTAGGTCATGACCAACTTCTCACTCCCCGTGTCGGCGTTCAGGAACGGCCCTTGGAACAACGGCGTCCTGGACAAGTCCACGGCCTTGCCGTTCAGAACTCTGGTCTCGGGAAATGTGAACTTCATCTGATCGTTGTTGATGGTCCGGTATCGGACCGAGACCGCGCCCGGCTTGAGCGTTGCCTGCGGAATGCGCGTGCGCAGCAGCCCGGAAAACTTCTCGAATGAGCCGATCTCATCCTTCGACCGGACCTCGATCACATAGCCGTTTTGCAGTTTGTGGCTTCTCAGCCTCCAGTTGCCCGTTTCCTGATGCTTCGGAACATTTTCGGGAATCCCGACACCCGGCTTCACGACACCCTGAACATCCTTCTCCTCGATCCATTCGTATTCCTGCAGCGGAAACCAGCCAATGTATGTGTCCCCGGCCTTGCAGAGTATCCACCCCGACGGATCCACAACGCGCTCTTCGAGGTTGCGGGGGAAGAAACCATCAATATGTTCGGTCATCGTCCCCGGCTTGATGTCATAGAGCACGATCAGCGTGTTTTTCTGCTGGAAGGTCCGCTCAAAGGGCGATCCGCCGGTCCATTTGTCCGGGTTGTTGTAGGTCCCTTTGGATGCCACGACATCGGAGATGAGCGGCTTCAACTCTTCGGGAAAGAACATGCCGAGCTCATAGCTCGACCAGTACGGATGCAGTCCAAAGAGCGTCGTGTACGGACGGCCATAGAGATACCGCACTCCCCATGTATGCTGTTGGATCGGCTGTAACAGCCCTCCCTGCAGCGAGCCGAGACCGTAGTCTTTCGTCACGTAGGTGTATTTGTACACCGGCGGGTTCTTTTCGGGGCCGAACCTGATCACGTTCCGGACCCGCTTCCGCTCTCGATGAATGTATGATGCAGACCGGTCCGTGGCAATATGGTAGATGATCTGCGGCATGCGGAATTTCGACAGCGCCGGGAGAAGCGTCCAACTCGACACAACGGGCTTTCCACTGCCGAAATAGAGATAGGCGAAGGCCGAGGCGCTGGAGTTCAGTGGCATGAACACGGCAGGCTGGTAAATTCTGCTGAACCCGCCAAGATACTGTCCATCCAGATGCTCCACCGCGAAATCGGCAAGAACATACTCGAACATCATCGCACCCCGCTCACGGATCCCGGGATCCTGCGCAAAGTCAGCCAGGAGGTTCATGGAGATGGCATACTCGGCAAAATAGTCGGGCGAGTCGAATTCCCCCTGGCCGATCGTCGTCGTGATCTTCATCCAGTGAACCAGATATTCGCGGGCATCGACAAGGTTCTCGTCCGAGGTTTTTCCATTGAACCACTCCGTGCCCGGCAGGCCGGGCCATTGCTCGGCCGCCAGGAAGAGCGAAGCGTAATACATCGCCCAGTGGTTTTCTGTATCACCCCGGTACGGAGCGTAGGTTTTCCACGCGTTACGGACCGCAGCTTTGGCTCCAGGCGACATTTTGTCTTTCCCATGCATATAGGCCCCGATCACCGGAAACATCCAGAACATGTCTCCCCGCGGCTCTTTCAGGGCCGCAATGAACATACTGTCCGCGCGGGCGACTTCGACGTTCTTCGCATACCTCGCGGCAACGGCAGCATAGCCTCCGGACGCGGTGTCGAACGCGGCGCTGATGAAGCGGGCACGCTCCTCGTATCCCTTCAGATAATCGTCTCGGGTCACGGTCTGTGCGGAACAGAGGTTTATGATGAGGAGCAAAACGGGAGCAACACAGAACACTGAATTTCTCATGGTTTGTCCTCAGTCAGTTAGGTTGGATGAATACGTTCCACACCTCGGAACCGGCGAGCCCGGCACTGTGCCAGAGCCCTCCTCCGTTCTCGGACTGATACACACCTCCCCAGATCGTCGCGACATAGATCCGCTCGCCGTTCGCGGGATCGACAGCGATCCCATGGACATTCAGGTTCGGCAATCCGTCGTTCCTGCGCGCCCAGGTTTTTCCGCCATCCACCGATTTGTAGACGCCGGTGGTATATCCTCCGGCATACATGATCTCCGGCCGGGATGGATCGAAGGCAATCGCGTAAAACGTGGTATGATCGATGCCCGATTCACATCTGGTCCACCATTTCCCGCCGTTTCGCGAGACGTAGATGCCATATTCCTCTGTTCCCACAAAAAGGACGTTTGATTCTTTGGGATGCTGTGCGATCACCCGCACGCCTCCAACGCTCAGACCCAGCCGTTGCCACTTTTCCCCGCCATCATAACTTGCATAGGCTCCATCCTCGGAGCCACAGTAGAGCGTATCGGGATGCCAGCGGTCAACGATCACACACTGCGTGAACAGCGCCCCCATCCCTTTGTTCATTTCCTTCCACGTCCGGCAGCCGTCCACAGTCTTGAAAATGCCGTAGGGCGTTGCACAATAGACGATCTCCTGACGGGAGGGATCCGGCGCCACCCAGAGGACCTCCGTGATCGGCCATCCTGTCGTGATCCTCCAATGGCTGCCTCCGTCGGTCGTCTGATGTACTCCGTTCCCGGCACCGATATACATGATTCTTCCCCCCGCAGGACCATAGAGAGATGCGGCGAAATTTCTGATGTTGGTCGGCCCGGTATGCTGCCACGTGGTGTCCGCACCTGCCGGTTGATAGAAGAGCCCCGTGGGCGCATTCGCGGCGCCGACGACGTAGACCTTCGTCGCCACGACCGCGGCATACACAGTCGACGGCTGCGCTTGCGCGTGCACCAGGGAAAAAGCACTCAACAGGCCGCATGGAAGAAGATATGTGATCATTGACATTTTCATGGGGTAACTCGGGATTATGGGTAAAATTCAATCTGTTTCACCTGCGCTCCGCTCAATCCTGCCCCGCGCCATGTGAGCCCGCGGTCGAACGATTCGAACACTCCGGACCCCACCGTCCCCGCCATCACATGCGCGGGATCTTCGGGATCCACCAGGACCGAATAGATCGCTTCAATGCCATCAGCCCGCCACACCTGCGTCCACGTCGTGCCTCCATCCTCGCTCCGCCAGAGCCCCGACTTCCACCCTGCGGCATACAGGTCGCGGCCATCCGTCGATGACCCGAAGGCGTAGATGGACGTGGCAAAGGGGACGCGGGCGACTGCCCAGGTCGCGCCACGGTCAGTACTGAAACGGATCCCTTCGTCCTCCTGTCCGGCCAGCAGAATGTCCGGATGGGCAGGGTGCTGGAGAAGGGCGAGGATCTCCGATCCGCCGACGTTCATCGGGACCCATCGCTCTCCCGCATCGGACGACCTATAGAGATCATCCTCCGAAGCGGCATACAGCACTTTGCGATCATCGCGATCGATGATCAGCTTCTGGATGAACCACTTCCTGAATCCGTTCTTCTTGTTGCACCAGGTCGCGCCGTCATCGGTGGTCTTGAAGACACCGAAAGGCGTCGCGGCGTAGAGGATCGCGGAATCCACCGGGTCCGGGGCGATGCAGAGGATCTCCTCGGTTCTCCACGACGTCAGGATCCTCCAGGTGCGCCCGCCGTCGGTGGAGCGGTGCACGCCGTTGCCACCGGCAAGGTAGTACCGGGGCGTTGCGCCTCTTCCGTAGTAACCGAGCCCGAAGGAAATAATGTTCGAGAGCGTGAGCTTGGTCCATGTGGTATCTCCCGACCGCACATAAACGCCATAGCTCCCGGCATTGTTGCCGGCGACAGTTCCGCGGTGGAGCAACACCGCGGCAAAGGTCCTCTTCGACGCCAGAGCCGGCAACTCCCCGCTAAAGGCCACGCCTGCGACGATGGCAAAGCACACCATCATGAACAACGGTGCAAATGATGCAGGCTCGGCCATTGGGGTAAGGAGCCGGTCATGACGCCATTGCCGAGCACCATCATTCATGTTCAACCGGCCCTTGCGCGATTTTCAGCTCAACGGGAATCCCGTTTTTCAACTCGGCAGCCGGGAAGGTGCCAAGGGTCTTGTCGTTGACTTTCACGGTGTACCGTGGAAGCTTCACCCCTCCAAAGGTGAGGCGCAGCGTCCGGTGCACCGAGACATTGTCGACCATGGTCAGGACAATGCGGGATCCATCCACACCAACCCCGCTGATCGTGCAACCGTCGATCCCCGCTCCCCACCGCTTCTGGAGATCCACGTGGGCATCGCCATACCGTTGCCGGAGAATATGGATGGACGTCACCGAGCTCCCTGTTCCCCAGTGCAGCCCTGTCACGCCCGCCGGGGCATCCTGGCCCGAATGGGCATAGTTCTCGGCCGTGCGCGGAGACTCGGGAGATTCAAACAAGGAGAACATAGCCCGGAGCGCAGCAACGCCCCGCTCAAAGTACTCGGTTCTTCCGGTAAGGTCGTAGTAGTCCATCAGTGTCACCGCGAAGTACCCCTGCCGTGCGTCGCTCCACTCAGCGTCGGTGTTCTGGACGCCGAACCCGCCAAAAAGCTCTCGTGAAAGCCAGCGCGGGCTCCAGACCTGCTGGTAGAGGCAGAGATAATCCAGAATCGCTTCCCCCTCCTTTTTGTACATCTCGCGGCGTGTGATCCGGAAGAGAGCCTCGCATGCTTCCGCCGCCATCTGCATCGAGAGCGTGTTCTGGGGGGGCTGCTGCGTGTATGTGTCGAAGAAGCCGACCGGTTTTCGCGAACAGGAAAAAAAGGTCTCAAAATCGTACCAGGTTCTCCGCGGAGCGATTTCGGAAAGCACATACTTCATGGCGCGCTCCGCGCCGTCAAGATAGCGCTTCTCCCGGGTCCGCTTGAACAGCTCGGCAAGAAAGAGCGCCGCTCCGGCGGTCTCCCCGTTTTCCTCCTTCAACGGAGCGGCCGGCGTCAGCGTCACAGGCTCGTACCAGGAAGGGACCACGCCGCTGGCTCTCTGGTGCTTCAGGAGGAAATCCCCGAAGGGCCTTGCAAATCGCAGCGTCTCTTTCCGGCGGGAAGGAAGGAGATCACCCCAGCGAAGAAGCCATGTCGACGTCCAGGCGTTGTGGAACATGGCATAGCATTCTCCCTGGGAAATCCCGCCCCACGCATGATCGGCAACCCAGTGCCCGCCGCTGCTGTCCAGATAAAAGATCGACGGTGCAATTCCGTGATGCTGCGGCGCAAGCAGGGCCAGGTTCAGCACCCGTTCGGCCATTGCCGTGAGGCTTGAATCTCCGGACTCACGACCATATAGTTCCATCCCATAGGCGGTGCGGAGCGAGTTGAACCAGACATTGAACCAGGCGTCGTTGTCGGCAGCCTTGTGCAGGTTGTTGCTCCATGCCAGCCGTCCCTGCCGGAGCAAGGTCACCGGCTTATCCCGATAGCGCGCGTCCATCGCCACCATGGGGAGAAAATCCTTCCAGGCTTTCCTGAAATACTCACTAAACGGAGCGGCCTGCGGC
>JAGDMJ010000511.1 GCA_017860555.1 Bacteroidota bacterium | reverse complement strand
CACTGGGGGCTGTATGCGGTGCCCGCGGGAGAATGGAAAGGGGAGACCAGCCACGCCGAATGGATCCGCGAGACCGCACAGATCCCTCTTGAGGAATACAACAGATTCGTCCCGCAGTTCAACCCTGTGAAGTTCAACGCCGCCGAGTGGGTCCGCATGGCCAAGGATGCCGGCATGAAGTACATCGTCATCACCTCCAAGCACCATGACGGTTTCTGCCTGTTTGATTCGAAAGAAACGGACTTTGATGTGATGGCCACGCCGTTCAAACGGGACATCCTGAAAGAGCTTTCGGAGGCCTGTGCCCGGGAAGGGATCAAGATGTGCTGGTACCACAGCATCATGGACTGGCACCATCCGGACTACCTGCCGAGGCGGAATTGGGAGATGGGCCGGACGACCGAGGGAGCGGTGTTGAACCGGTACGTGGAGAAGTATCTGAAGCCTCAACTGAAGGAACTCACCACCAACTATGGCAAGATTGGCGTGCTCTGGTTTGACGGGGAGTGGGAGAACAGCTGGAACGAGACGCGGGGACGCGACCTGTACCAGTATGTGCGTTCGCTCCAGCCGGACATCATCATCAACAACCGAGTGAGCTCGGGCAGGTCCGGGATGGAAGGTTTCACGGGCGAGGGGACGTTCGCGGGAGATTTCGGCACGCCGGAGCAGCAGGTGCCTGCGACGGGATTCCCGGGGGTGGACTGGGAGAGCTGCATCACGATGAACGACCACTGGGGGTACAATAAGAACGATAAGAACTGGAAGTCGGCCAAAGATCTTGTGCAGATGCTGGCGGATATCGCATCCAAGGGGGGCAATCTCCTTTTGAACGTTGGTCCGACCGCCGAAGGGCTCTTCCCGCCGGAGAGCGTTGAACGGCTGCGAGCGATCGGGGAGTGGATGAAGGTCAATGGAGAATCCATCTACGGCACCGGTGCCAGCCCGTTCAAACAGCTTCCCTGGGGGCGCTGTACCCAGAAAGCCGTCGAAGGAGGGACAAGGCTCTATCTTCATGTGTTCACCTGGCCCGCGAACAAGAAGCTCGTCTTGCCGGGCATCTACAACCAGGTCAAGCAGGCATATCTTCTTGCGGAGGGCGAGAGCAGACCGATCTCCGTGAGCCGGAAGGAAGACGCGCTCATTCTTGAAGTTCCCACAAAGGCGCCGACGCCGTTCAGCAGCGTGGTGGTGTTGGATATCGTGGGGAGAGCCGACGTGAACGATCCCCCGGAGATCAAGGCGGTCACGGATATCCTGACCGACTCGCTCGAGGTTTCTGTGGCATCGAGCAGGGACAATGTGGAAGTTCGCTATACGCTGGATGGTGCAGAGCCGACTATGGCATCCCAGCTTGCCCAGAGCCCCCTCCTTCTTACTGGTACGACCAGGGTCCGGGCGCGTTGCTTCCGGGATGGAAAAGGAGTGAGCGCTGTTTCCGAGAAGACGTTCTCCAAAGTGCTTCCTCGTCCTGCGGAACAGGGCGTTGTGGCGACCAGCGGACTAAGGTACGCCTACTACGAGGGGGAGTGGAAGAGCCTGCCAGACTTCAAGGCGTTGAAACCGGGCAAAGTAGGCGTGGTCACGGGGTTTGTCCTCTCACCAAAAGCAGGTGACGACAAATTTGGCTTCGAGTATACAGGATTCATCAAGGTTCCCGCAAGGGGGGTATATGTTTTTTACACCGAATCGGACGATGGGAGCAGGCTCTACATCGGTGGGAAACTGGTGGTGGACAATGATGGCCTGCATGGCATAGCGGAGAAGAAGGGGGTAGTGCCATTGGAGGCCGGGCTGCATCCGATCCGGGTCGAGTTCTTTGAGAGTTCCGGGGGCGATGGGCTGAAGGTGTCCTTTGAGGGACCTGGGATCAAGAAACAGGAGATACCTGAATCGGTCATTTTCCACTAGCGGAGCGCTTTGGAATGAGTTTCGTTCGATTGATGCTGCTTCCGGTCATTGCCGCGAGTGCATGCAGCATGGTTGCCGCTCACAAAGACGCTCCCAGCTCCGGTCACCGCGCCGCATCTCCGGATGGTCTTGATCTCTCGGGTACCTGGTCGTTCAGGATCGATCATGACGATGTCGGGTTCGGCGAGAAGTGGTTCCTCGCCGACCTCCCCGAAACGGTGACGCTCCCCGGGTCGATGACGGAGAATGGGAAGGGAGATGACGTCGGTGTTTCCACGCGTTGGTATGGTGGGGTCGTCGACCAATCCTGGTATAGTGACGAAAGGTATGCAAAATATCGGCAGCCTGGGAATGTCAAGGTCCCATTCTGGCTCACCCCGGTCAAACACTACGTTGGTGCCGCGTGGTATCAGAAGAGCATTGACGCGCCGGTGGACTGGAAGGGAAAGCGCGTGGTTCTGTTTCTCGAACGACCGCACTGGGAGACGAGGCTCTGGGTGGACGGGAAGGAAGTCGGAACAGAACACAGCCTTTCGACGCCGCATGAGTACGACCTGAGCGGCATCCTGGCGCCGGGGAAACGCCGGCTCACGCTTCGCATCGACAATCGGATCAAGGCAATCGATGTGGGGCACAATGCCCATAGCATCACCGACCACACACAAACCAACTGGAACGGAATCGTGGGAGCGATTCGTCTGCAGATTGGGTCAGCTCTCAGCATCCAGGACATCAGTACCTATCCTGACATCGGGGCTCGCGAGGTCAGGGTCGTTGTCTCGCTCAAAAACCTCACCGGCAGCCCTCAGGCGGGGGAACTCGTGCTCATGGCCCAGCACGTCGGTGGCGCACCTGTGCAGAAGACTGATACTCTCCGAATCCATTTTTCGACCGAGGGAACCGACGCGGCGGTCGAAGGGGTCGTGCCGTTGAGGGAACAGGTGCATCTCTGGGATGAGTTCAATCCTTCTCTCTATACATTGACGGCGGCCCTGCAATCTGACGACGGTCAACTGAGAGATACACGTGCGGTACGGTTT